>DATLAJ010000020.1 GCA_035527515.1 bacterium | reverse complement strand
TAAAAACGGGGTTATTCTTCGTCCGACGACACAATATCTGCATCGCCCGCTCGATCTCCCGCGTCCGACCGATCACCGGGTCGAGCTTCCCCTCCGCGGCCAATCGAGTGATGTCCCTACCTATCTCGTCAAGAGCAGGCGAGGCAGACTTGCTCTGCGGAACGTGCTCCATTGTGGTTGTCTCAAGAATCCTGCGCTTGACCATCAACAGATTCACGCCTATCTCGTGCAGCACGTCCGAGGCAAGACCGCTGCGCTCCCGTATGAGGCCCAGCAAAAGATGCTCGGTCCCTACATAGTGGTGGCTCATTGACTTCGCCTCCTGGGCCGCATACCTCAGCACTCGCCTGGCGCTCACGCTGAACGGTATCTCGTCGCTTGCGGCAGATGCACCTCCAGCAGTGATCCTCAGGGAGAGCTTCGCACGGACGGTTCGGAGGTCTATCCCACACTCTCTGAGGACTGCACAGCCGGTGTTGTCAGGGTCCTTCAAAAGGCCCAGCAACAAGTGTTCAGTTCTCAGGGAGGGATGACCGCAGCGCAGCGCCTCTTTCTTGGCGTAATAAACCGTTTTCCTGGCGCCGTCAGTATATCTATCACCAAACATCACACATCACACATCCTATTAACACAAACAGCTCTTCGCCCGAGGCTTGCGACTCTGTCCTTTGAGCCAACGTTCTCAGCGTAGCGTAACTATGAATAAAAGGCCAAAAGCCCCAATCCAAAGATACTCTCAATTCATGCTTGAACATAGCCAAGACTCCAAATAAATGCAAGCTCACCCCGAGACACAGGCGCCATCCACAAGCCGGAGCACCTGAACGGCGTGCGAGGCAAGCTCTTGGTTATGGGTAACGACTACGAGGGTCCTGCCTCTTCTAACGGTCAGGTCCAGAAGCAGCGAGAACACGCGGTCTCCGGTCTCGTGGTCGAGATTGCCGGTCGGCTCGTCGGCCAGGACAATCTCTGGCTCGCCCACGAGAGCTCTCGCCACGGCCACGCGCTGCTGCTCGCCGAAGGAGAGCTCCGCGGGGCGGTGAGAGATGCGATGCTCAAGCCCTACCCTCTCGAGAAGCGACATCGCCTGAACCTGCGCAGCCCTGGGCGCAACGCGCCTGATCAGAAGCGGCACTGAAACGTTCTCGACCGCGCTGAACTCAGGCAAGAGATGGTGAAATTGAAAGACGAAACCAATCCGCTCGTTTCTGAAGCGGGAGAGAGCTGACTTGGACGCATCAAATACGTCCCGGCCGTCAAACCTCACCTCGCCAGAGGTAGGCCCAAGTAGTGTGCCAAGTATGCTGAGCAACGTCGATTTGCCGGCGCCGGAGGAGCCAACTATGCAGGCGAACTGCCCCTTTCTTACCGAGAACGAAACAGATCTCAGCACTTGCGTAACCGTGCCGGCCCGGACGAACTCCTTGCACAACTCCTCTACAACGATGAGGTCTTCACTCATATCTAATCGCCTCCACCGGATCGAGCCGGGCCGCCTGCCGAGAGGGATATATCGTGGAGATGAAGCTCAGAAGGATGGAGCCTGCGCAGATAAGAGTAAAGTCCAGAGACGTCATCCTGAACGGCAGGTAACTGAGATAATAGACGTCGCCGCTGAGGCTAATCAGGTGATACTTGTCGGCCACATGGCAAATAATGGAGCCGGCGACCGCGCCGATCGCCGTTCCAACCACACCGATGAGCGTCCCCTCGATCATGAATATCGCCATCACGCTCCCGTTGCTGGCGCCCATTGACTTGAGTATCCCGATGTCCCTGTTCTTCTCCATCACCATCATTATGAGGGTGCTGGCGATGTTGAACGCCGCCACCAACACGATCAGTGCGAGAATAATGAACATGGCGATCTTCTCGAGCTTCATGGCAGCAAACAGATTCTTGTTCATATCCTGCCAATCCGTCGCCTTGTAGGGCGACCCGAGGACTTGGGCGATCTCTTGGGTAATGGCTCTTGCCCTGAAAATGTCGTCCGTTCTCACCTCGTAGCCATTTATCTCATCCCCCATATCGAAAAAATCCTGCGCCGCAACCAGAGAGATATAGGCGAGGCTCGAATCAAACTCATACATCCCTGACTTGAATATCCCAGCGACGACCATCCACCTGAGCTTCGGCACAAGGCCGGCCGGTGTATCCCTTCCAAACGGCGAGATCAGGGCGACCTTGTCTCCGACGTAGATGCCCAAATTGGACGCCATCTCCTGCCCCACGATGATCCCGTCATACCGGCCCTCGTTCTCCTCATCCTCAGGTCTAAAATCTCGCCGCGTCAACGAGATGAGCTTGCCCTCCACCATGTTCTTATGAAGGTCGCTCACCGAGGCCTCGAGCCTAGGATCAACACCTCGCACGGCAATGCCTTGCGTCCGGTTGGGCGAGCGGATCATCACTTGCCCGAAGACGAACGGCGAAACTCCCGTCACCCCCTCCACACAACTGATCTTCTCCATCACCTCTTTCGACAGAAGTATGCGCTGAACGTCGCTGAACGGCTGCCTGGTTACAAGAACGTGTGCTCTTATCCCCAAGATCTTCTGCCGAAGGTCCTGCTCAAAGCCCGTCATCACGGCTAGAACAATGATTAGCGCCGCCACCCCAACCGCGATGCCACCGATGGAAATGACGGTGATGATCGATATGAATGCCTGTTTGCGACTCGCTTTCAGGTACCGCAGGGCGAGCGCTAGCTCGAAAGCCCTCGCCAAAGGTCTGCGTTTCCCCTCAACTGCCATCTACTCAACCCTTGCCAAGAGCTTCTCAAGTGCAGAGAGGCTTCGCCGCACACCTGACGCCTCGTGCGCCTCGACCGTCAACACAAGCCTGTCCAGGGTCTCTGCGAGACCGCTGAATAGAGAGCCGAAATCCGCCGTGCCCTCCCCGATAGCGAGGTGCTGGTCGGACCCACCGTCGTTGTCGTGCAGGTGCAGCTCAACGAGGCGCCCCTTAACTCGCCTCAGCCAGCTCGAAAGATCTCCCCGGGCAAACACGTTGAAGTGTCCGATGTCGAAGCAGTGCCCGAAGACCTCCGGGTCAAGACGATCAACAAGCGTGCAGAGCACATCCGGGGAGCTCTCAAAGGTGTTCTCAAGCGCGAACATTATGCCGCTCTTGCCCGCGACGTGGCCGACCTCCGCGAGAAGACCTTCGCAATTCCCAAGCCAATCCTCGACCACCTCGCCGTACTTGAAGCTCGTATATCCCGGGTGGAGCACGAGAGTCTTCGCGTGCAGGTATGTGGCGACCTCCAACGATTGTAGTATGCGTTTCTCGCTGATCGAGCGTATTTCAGGATCGAAAGCACCGATGCTGAGGTCCATGTATGGCCCGTGTACAGTGCAAGAAAGGCCAGCAAGAGATAGATCGTCTCTCATCCTCTTGAGCTCGGGCCTGTCAAGCTCCAAAAGGTCTGTTGTGTTCAAATAAAGCTCAGGGTTCACCCGATCGCGAAGAACCAGCGGCATGTATCTATCCCGGTCGGCATAGGGAATGTGGACAAAGACATTGGTGCGGCGGCTCGCGTCGGCCGCTCCGTTGCCGGCGAAATCTTTCATCATCTCAGAACAATCCCCAATACCAGTTAATAAGGCTCCTGCCGAAGAAGGATGATACTATCGCTCCAAAAGATAGCAACGGGCCGAAACGTATCTCCGTCTTGCGCGAGACCCTGCCAGCGATAAGGCCCGGCAGAAAAAGCGCTGTCCCCACGATGCTCGCTATCAGCACGGACAACAGAGCCAACCTAAGCCCCATGTATGCGCCCAAAAGCGCGCCGATCCTAATATCCCCGCCACCCATCATACGGCCCTTGCTCAGCAGAACCACCGCAAAGAAAAGCCCCCCGCCAATCATAATGCCCCAAAGCGACGAAAGCGGTGTCATGGCAAGGGGCGAGGGTAGAAGCCGGTGTGTGTTTGGAGGGCCGCCAACTCTCCACAACAGCGTAACAAATACAACGCCGCAGCCAATCCCAGGAAGGCTGACAACGTCCGGCACCAGTCCGGTCCGGTGATCGATCGTGGCGATTAGAATAACAAAAAAGCAGAGCGAGAACCATCCTGCTGCCTCGAGCAGCCTCGGAGCAATTGCGCCGTGCCTCAATATCCTGAGGTCCACAGAAAGGCTCAAAGCGATGAGAACACTCAGTATCCCTACTGCTCCCTCGACAATCGGATATTGAGGCGAGAGCTTCACTTTGCAGTGCCGACACCTCCCGCCAAGCAGGATGTAGCTTAGTATCGGGATGTTGTCCAGTGCCCGGAGATGTGTCTTGCAGTTCTGGCAGCGAGAGCCTGGCCAGATTATCGATTGGCCCTGAGCTATCCTGAACGAGCAGACGTTCAGAAAGCTGCCCATGCAAAGGCCGAACACAAAGATCACGAAAAACTCTGCCGCAACAAATAGGTCTAAATGTCCCACACCAAGCTCACTCACAATGCTGATTATACTGGTCTGACGAAGCCTCTCGTTGCGCTGCCCAAAAGACCTCCATCTTCAGCTATCTGGTGCCGCATATTAACTGATCCGCTCCTGTTATTGCACTTCGTTTCCGGCGAATATCCATATCGCGTGCAGCTGTCGCATCACAGCCCGCCATCTTGAAACCGGAGGCCTTCTCTGATAAAAGTTTGCCATGATTAGCCCAAGAGAAAGCTTCGTCGGTAAAGTATTGGTGGGCCTGCTTCTATTTGCCCTTTATCTAGCCCTTGCGATTCTCTACGCCTCCCCGGCCGTGCAGAACTTCTCTCACGCTGCGCCAGGCTACCACGGCGGGTCAGACCTCTACCAGTTTCTTTGGGGCCTGTGGTACTTCAAGCACGCCATCATCGATCTAGGAACAAACCCTTTTCTCTGCGACATCGCGTTCTACCCAGATGGCTTCATAACTGCGCTCTCCCCGTTCACGCCACTTTACGGCTTGTTCTCCACACCCCTGCAATTGCTCGGGCTCAGCCTGATGCAATGCTACACGATACTTATCATCTGGACATACGCCGCAAGCGGGCTTTTTACTTATCTCCTCATCCGCCACTTCAAGGTAAGCCGACTCGTGTCGTTCCTCGGAGGTCTCAGCTATGCCTTCTGCACTTATCGCCTCGCCCATGTCCTCTTCGGGCACCTCAACCTCGCCGCGACCGAATGGGCACCCCTTTACGCCCTCCTCCTATTCAGAATGATCGAACGCCCCTGCACCAAGCGAGGCGCTTTGCTTGGGTTGGCGTTTCTGGCTCAGCTCTACACGTCATACTACTACGCCGTTTTCCTTCTCCTGTTTACACTCGTAGTGCTCGCTGTAAAAATGGAATGGGAGCGAAGACCACTCCGACACTCCGCCCGACTGTCGCGCCTCATTGGCCTTCTTTCTGCGCTCGCACTCTTGTGGGGCCTAGTTTCCAGCCAGGTGCCATCCGTCCGCATTGGCCGATTCTCTCCTAGAACTCTCTCGATATGTGGCTGGACCCTTGTTGCCCTGTGGTTCCTGATATTCAGGCGGCCGAAAGCATTTGCGCTGTTTGCTAAGAAAATGGCCCGGCCGATCACCACCACGATCGTCGTGGTTCTCGCTGGTTTCTCCCCAGCGCTCGTCTCCATGCTATCCAAACCGTTTGAGGGCCAGCTATCGGCACGACTCTCGAACGACTTCTACATGTCCCTTAACGCCATGCACCTGATTGTCCCTCATCATCAGAGTCTTCTCTGGGGCCACCTCGTCAAGAAACTCTTCCCGCAGTTTACGAACCTTAGCATTGAGGTCTTCCAGTATCCCGGTCTGGTGCTGATAGCACTTCTTGTCGTCTCTCTTCTTTACGTTCGCAAAGTGCAGGGGCTATCACTATGGCTAGCCTGCTGCACGGTCTTTCTCCTAGCGATGCTGGGCGACGTCTTCACAGCCGGCCTTGGGTCTGACCAGTTCAACTACTTCATGCCTCGCAACGACACCTTCTTCATGTTGCCAATCTGGCCCCTTTTCAAGCGCATCCCAGCGATAGGCGCAGCGCGAGTGTCGGCGAGGTTTGGCATCATGCTGGTAATGTGTGGGGCTGTCGCCGCCTCTTTAGTCGCGGATTTCCTGCTATCTCGGCTAAACAAGGCCTTCTCGCGGACTGCCGTTGGCCTCGCACTCTGCACTGTTTGCTTTGTCGATCTTCTGCCGGGGCCGCTGCCAATCGCGAGACTCCACGTCCCCAAGGTATTTGCAACGATAGCGAAGCTGAAGGGAGATTTCACCGTTCTTGAGTTCCCAACCGGTTTTTTTACCGGCTCGGGCTTCGTTGGAACGAGCGGCATGCGGGACATGATCGACCAGACAGTCCACCACAAGCGCCTGATAGGACATGCCATAGGCAAAATCCCTCGCTCGGTACTCTTGAGGCGCTTCACGGAGCCAGTCGTTGGCACCTTGCTGAGACTGTCGGAGAAGACGGTCTTGAAGCGCGTAGGTCTCCACCAGATAAATATCTGCAACGATCGCATTCTTCTAGACGCCCTTTGGGCGCCTCAGTTCTTGCGCGAGTATGGCGTCCACATAGTCGTGGTTAACAAGAAGGACATTCCGGCCGAGATGCTGCCCAATGTCGAGGAATACATTGAAGCGATCTTAGGTGGAATAAAGGCCGATTCGTCCGAAGAAACAGATATGTATCTCATACCCGAGCGCAAGACAAGTCCCATCCCAAAAGATGCGCTTCTTGCGGACCGCCGGAACCTCCTCTCCGAGGTCTCCTACGGCTACTCGTTCGTCGAGAACTTCGCGATGCACTGGGTAACTGTCAACGGCTCGATTAGGAATGACGTGCTAGATGTCAAGAGCGTCGAGCTGTGGTATGAAGACGTCAAGCTCCCTGTTGACTTCAAGCTCACTCGTAGCCGGGACGGAAGACTGGACTTCACCGGCGGGTTTTTCGTCAGAAGGCACTCGGTTCGCCCCTGGGGGCTTTGCAGCCTCGATTACGGGGAGATAGTGAACGTCGGCGAGGTGGAAAAGTTCGTGACCATGGACCGCGAGGCCGTCCCCTACCTGATCCTGAAGGTCAAGACGAACAGCGAGACCGTGCCTCACTTCTTCCGCTTCTCGCTCGACCCGGATGACGCTGGAAGGGGAGAAGTTCACCTTCGAGTGCACTGGTGAGCCTGAGGTCGGTGGCCACTCCATCACCCCAAAGGCGAAACCATGCTCCTCATCGCCCGGCGCGCAAGGCCGAATCCCTACACCTCATTGCCTAGCCCACAAAGGGGAAACCATGCTCCTCATCGCCCGGCTTTAGCCGAGGCGATGCAGAAGGCTACCATGATCCTAAGCCCCGAATTCATTCGGGGCATTTGAGAGCGGCCCAACATCCTCCTCCATATCTCTCCAGATGAGGATTCTCGGAGGGAGGAGGAGGGGGCGCCTTCGCCGCTTCAGGTCACCCATCTGAAGATGGGTGCTAATATAATGAGAGCCGTCCATATCACCGCATTAAAATACGGTGATCCGAAGGAAGGCGCACGCCGCGTGAATCCGGACTCCCCAAAAAGCGAAGACCAGGATGGACACCAACATGGACAGCCTATAAAGCCCGTCCTACACCCGCATGGACACGGTTGGCTGCCCCGGTCAAGCCGCGCCTTTAGCGCCGAGAATGTGGGGAAGAACGTTACGCAGGTCGGGAGAATCAACCACCACGTCGGCCGCGGCCCTGGCGCTGGTGCTCTGCGGGCAGAACGCTATCCCAAGTCCAGCCGCACGCAGCACTTCGGCATCGTTGTCGTTATCCCCAACGAAAGCCACCTGGGAGATGTCCATCTGAAGCTCTCGGCATAACGACCGAAGCTCTTGCAGCTTGTTCTCGCGCTCGTTCCGCAATGGGTGGCCGGGGTTGAAGCCGACCGGCCTTCCCTCTTCATCAAAGTGTATGTCTGAGACGGCGACCTGGTCGAAGAGCGTGTCGTAGTTGGGCAAAAGCTGCTCGAGGACCATCCTGATAGTGCCAGATAGGATGAACAGGTAGTGCCCCGTGCGCCTTAAGACGGCCAGAGCTTCAGCCAGGCCGTCCGTGAGGCGCATGCTGTTGATGACTTTGGTGAAGTCCTTGCGGGTAACGCCGAGCTCGCGCCAAATGGCTACCTCTTTGCTGCCCCACTCCCTGTAAGTTATTCGGCCCTCCTGATAGCGACGCTTGAGGATGCTGCGCACCTTGTCCGAGACGCCGAATCGCTCGTGAAACGTCTGCCAACAGTAACAGACGTTCTTGACCAGCGTGCCATCAACGTCGAAGCCAACCGCTTTGTATTTCACAACGCTTCAAGCCAGATAATCTGCCTTGCGAGCTCTAGTATTACGCAGGCCAACGGCAGAAAGATAACGAGCATGTTAAGAAGCAGCGTGCCGGCGCAGAGCGATTCGAGCGTCTTGGGCGTGGCCGCCCCGCCAGATTGGGCGTCAAGCAGATTCTTGAGAACGACTGGGACCAGAATCAGTGGCAGAAACTGATAGGGGAACGAGAAGGCCACCACAGCAGTGAAGAACGAGAATGTGAGCGTCGATAGAATTAGTATGTAATAGAGCACTATGGCGAGCGAAGGACCGAGCAGGACCACCAGATTGTGCTTTTGGACTGCCTTGTCCGCCTCGTAGTCGGGGAACTCGTTGATGAGTACGACGGCCGTGATGCTGGTCATGATCGGCAGGGCCACGAACGTGCCGACCAGGTTGAAACGGCCAGTCTGCAGGTAATAGCCGGTGTTGACGGTGAGCCAGCCGTAAGAAAAACCGATCAGGACCTCCCCAAGTCCGTGGTAGGCCCATTGAACGGGTTTTGCCGAGTAGAATGCCCCCGCCGCTACGCCGAGTGCCCCAAGCAAGAGGGTATATGGTCCACAGTTGTAGTCAAATTGCAGGGCTAGCCCGATAGCGGCGATCGGGATTAACAGCAGCAGCGCAACGACGAGCGCAGAAGACCTCTTGACCTGACCCGTCTGAAGAACCCTGGTGCCGCCCGAGAAGGCGTTAAAACTACGGTTGATGGTGTCGCCCTCGTAGTCGAAGTACTCACCCAGGTAGTACGTGACCAGCATTATCAACACGACACCCAGACCGCCCAAAATCATCACATGCCAGCTAGTAGAATAGCCGTAAAAACTCGCCAGTAGATAGCCCAGGATGTATGGCAAGAGGCCGACGAGCTGGAACTTGGGCCTCGAGAGACTGAACCACAGCCAAAGTTTCCCAAGCCAAGCGTTTTGGCCCGGCGCATCTTGCGTGATTACGTAGGTTGAGGAGGGCTTCTCATCATTCATGCTGGCGATTGTAGCATGGCGTCTGATTTGCAGTAAAGGCAACTAGACCGAATCGCCGTGGGGAACTACATTGTAGGTAATGTTGCGTTTATGCCATGGGGCCGGCAGAGGATGCCAGTCAGCTCGGCGGCTGCGCCGGCTCGCCGCTAACCGAAACGTGCTGCGCTAGGCTCGGTTAGACTGTCAGCAATCATTTGAGTTCAAACTGTGCGCTTGCTATCTGGCCGACGATGCCGTCCTGGTTGGCAAGCCCGGCGAACCACGTGTATTCGCCCTTCGGCAGCCAGTCTCCCATCTCTATCCCGAAGAATGCCTCAGGCTCGGTGTTCGTTCCGGGCCGTATCTGCTGAAACATAAAGACGATGGACGCGGCCGTCCACTGCGGAAAATAGTAGAGCCCGCCATCGGGGAGCATGACCGCAATGACCAGGTTGACGTCCCAGGAGCACCGGGCCAGGTTCGTCTCGCTCAGCAGCACATCCATGAAATCACCAACTTGATACTCGGTCTGGTTGAGGAACAGCTGAACCGACGGCAGTGGGTCAGGCGTCCCGACGTTGCTCAGCCTGCTCACCCCGAAGTAGCTCGAGCCGAACCACTTGTCGCCATTGTCGTCGCAGGCGACCGAGACGAAGTCCGGGGTCCAGTCATCCCATTTCTGAATCAGGCCACTGTTTTGGCAGGTGAACGTCGTCCAGACCGCACCATCGAATGAACAAATACCCCCGCCGGGCAGACTGCCCCTGTCAATCGCGAACCACTTGACGTTGTCCTCATCGACCGCGACCTGCATCACCTTTCCCTCCCGGATGCCGCTGTTTGAGCTCCTGTAATACTGAACGGTCTGCCCATCGAAGGAGAAGGCGCCACAGTTCATCTGGTTGTCGGAGCCGCCCCAGACCACGCCGTCATGGTCCACCGCGAGGCAGCACACATAAAAGCCACTCTCAAGTTCAATGCTCTGCCACCCCTCGTTGGCGAAGGCGTAGAACTTGTCCCGCCCAGTCGCATAGAGCGTCCCGGATGCCCGGTCCAGGGCCAGCGCCTCGAGCCCCCTCCCATCTGGCGTGGGGAACTTCGTCCAGCAGAACCAATCGAACTTAAGCAGGCCGTCGAAAGTCGCTGCATATACTGTGTAGTTATCGTCGATGAGGAGGTCCTGGGCATCGCAATCCGGATTGAAATATGCCACGCCTCGGCTGAAGTTCGTCCAATCTTGCCCGTCGAACCGGTCGAGTGAGTACCCATTGAGAACCCATATAGAGCCGTCTGGCCCCTCTTCCAGGTCTTTAATCGTGACGTTTTCGAGCGGGGAGTTGTCGCGGGTCCACGCGTCCCAGCTACCGTTATCGAACCGGCAGAGGCCATAACCTGCGAACCAGACCGTGTCGCTTAATCGCGAGCACACGATCCTATTGTAGTCCGTTCCAGCTATCAGGCCCATCGTGGTCGGGTAGTGAAGCGTCTTGACGCCCTGGTACAGCCTGATATGGCCCTCGTCAGAGAAGACCCAGAGAGCGCCTTGGGCGTCGAATAGAAGCCCATCAAACGACGGATCGGCAGAGTGAGTTGTGATGGGGAGAATGACCCAGCGACCGTTCAGGAACTTGCAGACGCTCTTGCATACAACGTATATCTCCCCGTCCGGGCTGATCGCGATGTCGCTAACGGTGCCCCCGGGAAGCCCGCTGTTATCGCTGGTGTAGTGCGCCCAGCTGAACCCATCGAAGCTCTGGATGCCCTTATCGTCAAAGGCGATCCACAGCCGGCCATCGTGGTCGAATGCCAAGTCATCAGGGTACCCGGCAACCAGCTCCGAATCGTCGGACGACCACGAATACCATTCGTCTCCGTCATAGACGTAAAGACCGAGGTGTTCACTTGTGCCCGCTGTGATCGCCAGAAGCCCGGACGCCGCATCATAGTCCATCACGCAGTTGCCCAATGTGTCGGGAAGGACCGTGCTCGCTGAGGTAAACGTCGTCCAAATACCATCGTTGAAATGGTTCAGGCCCCTGGACGTGGCGACCCAGACCCCACCCTCACCATCGCCGCAGATGCTTCTCACGGAACCATCTGTAAGCGGGCTGCTCTCTGACGTGTAAGTCCTGGTATCGTAGCCAGAAAAGAGCAATAGACTCTCATAGGTCCCGATCCAAAGGCCGCTGAAGTCCGCATATATGCAGTTCACAAACTCGGGCGTTACGACGCTGTTGTAGCGGCCAAAGTGACGCCAGGATACCTCGCCGCCAAGATAACGGCAGCGCACGAGGTTGGCCACGCCCGCACCCCCGCCCTGCGTCCAGATCGAGCCATCCGGACCAAGTGAGGCGCACCACACGTCCTGCCAGCCCGGCGAGTCGTAGTTACGCCATTCGTCCGCGAATGAGGGGGCGGCAGCCGCACAAATGATAACAACCAACAAGACAGAATAAACTCTCCTCATGACTTACCTCCTGTCGATCTCTGAGACGAAGATTTACGTTCCTCACAAATCGCACCCGGAGGGTCCGCAACCGGGTTGGTCTCTATCGTCTCCTGGGAGCTGACGAGCGGAAGAGGTTCAGGCGTGCCTGCCCCCCCCCCCGATATTCGGCGGAAGCGTGGCCCAGGCGAGAGCGCCGAGCGTTGCCGCCACCACGATACACAGCAAGAAGATGCTTCTGCGGTTCATCACACTTACTCCTTCCTACAAGTTACAGAACTGGCCCCGCACTTGTTTCAAGAACAATGTAAAAAGAAATCGAACAATTGTCAACTGTTCTCTTGTGCCCAAGAATCATATTGACGGTGATTAAACTTGTATGGACAACTGGTCTTGCGTTTGCACTCGGCGATTGTCGGGAGCGCGATGAGTTTTACGATTCGCACCCGTTGAGTGATTTGGAGTGCGGTGGCTTGAAGCGGCCAGTTGTAGGGGCTGTCCCAAAATCGGGCATCGTAGGGGCGATTCACGAATCGCCCTGGTCTAATCCGATCGGGCACCTTAAGGGCGGTTCGTGAATCGCCCCTACGCGAGGTCGATGTCGTTCTATAGCCATATTTGGGACACCAGGCCCGGCTGACCACGGCACCCCTTGATCTTGACAACCTGTCCGATTTCCTGTATCATTTCTGCACGGGAGGACAGCAAAATCTCCATGAGCCGACTTATGGGACAGCCTCTAGAATACGGGTGTGATTAATCGGGTTACTATCGATGCACTGTCAGATAGCCCCAGCGCTAACCGAGGCATCTCCTTATCGGCTAGGTGACGCGCCCTGAGACTTGCGGGTGCCCGCCATGTATTGCCAAATGGAAAAGCCAAGCGCTATCGGGCTCACGGAAAGTCGCCTCGCCAATGCCTCGAGCATGTCACGCGACTCAGAATACGAGCCCGGCCTAACACCGGCCCGCTTCACAAAACGCAGGATCAGGCCGTCAGGAGCGATGGTCTCGATGCCAGCGAGCATCTTGAAGTAATCGGCGGTCATGTTGCCTATGCCGGGCAACTGCCTCAGCCGGTCAACGTTGGCTGCTTGCTCAAGCCAGATTCTCAGGCTATCCCGTGTCTCGATCCCCTCGTTGTGCAGGAAGTACGCAGCCCCGAGAATCCGCTCGATCTTCACCTTCCCATTCCAGCGTATCAGTGTCCTCAGGCCGACTGCATCGGCAAGGGCAAGGAACCCGCTCGTCGTCCGCGCCTCGGGATATTCCTCCCTCAGCGAATCGACGCGAGGTCGAACGATCGCCTCGTAGTTCATGCCTGACTGAAGTATGGCATCCACGATGATCGCACCGATGTGGTCGTGGGTCTGCGCCAGCGATTCATCGACCGCGAAATCAGGCAGCGAGCGAATGTAGCTCGCAAGCGACTTGGCTTTATGGCGTGCTTCGTCCGAAATGTGCTTCATACTTGAAATGATACAGCAATCAATACTACGTGCGCCTGAAGGGCTCCATGTTCAAGCGAATGCGCCGCGCTGCAAATGGGGGTCCGCCGCGCGACGAATCCCTGTTTGGTATCTTGGTCCAATTGCAACGGCCGAGACGGCGAATTCGGAAGCCGACCACGGATTAGGACACGGAATATGAGCAAGCCGCCATGGGCAGTCATTGTTCTGTCAAGATCCTTTGGCTCCCGAGTGGTCTAGGTTTACTTGAGCAAACACGGGAAGACCTGTCAAGAGCATTTTGACGTGCGGAGCAAGGAGCAGTGAGGGACACGAGAAAGTGTCTGAGGTGCCACCAGCGAATCCTACCAAGGCTCAGATTGACTGGTGGGCGTGTAATAGTGGCCTACTACGTCTTCTCACGGAAGGCACGATGGAAGCAGATGGTCTCGATGAAATCGAAGCGCTGGAGCAGATTTACGAGAAGGTTCGGGAATTACAAAAGGACGAACCAGCGATTGACGTGAGGGGCCTGATTTATGATTGGGCCGAAGTTGAGTTCGAAGACCACGAACGACAGGAAGAGCAATAGGCCTTCGCACTAGCATCCGCGAGGGAGCAACAAGATGACAACCGTCTTGTACAGAAGTTGGGGCACCGGACCTGACGTTGGTGTAAAGATATACCCTAACTGCGCTGCACGAATGGCAACCGTTCCACGCCAAGGGGAGCTACTATCCAAGTCTGGGATGACGCCTAGCGCAAATGTTTGAATCCGTCAACGGTCGAAAAGGTCCTTAATCCATTTAGGTTCCTCGATTTCCGCTACTTGAATAATGGACTCCGGTTCTTCGGCCTTCTCAATCTCCGCTTCGGCCTCAAGAAATCTCTTCAACGCTTTAAGCTTTGATATGTGCAATTCAGCTGCTTCCGCGACCGTCTTCGCTCCAGAAATATCGGGCGGCTGAGCTTTCTTGCCAAACATCCTGTCCGTGATCAAGACTGTATAGTCATGTAGCTCCCTGAACTCTGGGCGTTCAGAGGTCGGGGAAGAGCCGTTTTCTGTCTTCAGTTTTTCCCACACCGTAATTAGTTCCTCAGTCTTCTTCTGCTTCACCTCATGTGCGCCCATTAGGCGTCCTCCAAATGTTGTTATGTAATTACAAATCACTCCATCTACTACTATATGCTCCGAACGGTTGTTCTGCAACGTCCAGACATGTATTCCGGATCGGAGGTCGGAATAGGCGATTGGTGCATTCCGAGAACTCACCTTGTTGCTCACGTTTGCGCCGTTGTACGCTGCGCTGTGTGCGATTCTCCACGTATAGGACGTGTAAGTAACACTCAAACGAACCTTGCCGAGCAGGAAACAACGTCCGATCTAGTGCTTGAACCGGTTGTGTGTCACGTGAGGACGGGACGTAGGTGAATTGAATGGCCTATTGAAGCGAGCAAGCGACGAATCAAACCGCAAAACTACGTGGGGATGTAGAACCGCTTCAACAAGCAACGGTAGTCTCACCCGATAACGAGCCAACATCGGCCTCTTCGCCAGAGACTTGGCTGATTATCCTTCGTACCCATTCCGGCGGGCATTCGCCACGCAATCGGCTTTGTTCTTATAGCCCTCTGCAGAAGCACCAACAATCCTCCCGTTCGGGGCAATACGCCGCCAACGCCACTCGCCTCGTGCATCTTGGTAGAATTCCCATTTATCAGCCATTCCTATTCACCTCCTTTGTCAAGAGAGTCACATTATCGGTCGTTTCAGAATAGACGCTCTTGCACGCTGTTTGTCAAGACGTGTCTCTGCGATCAGCGTATTAACAGGCTGTTTCAATGGAGTT
Organism: bacterium; assembly: GCA_035527515.1. Lineage (NCBI taxonomy): Bacteria > bacterium. Next base: position 15,253 of record DATLAJ010000020.1, on the reverse strand, counting down.
ATCTGCCGGTCGATGCCATGCGGAAGAACGTGTCCCACCTACTGGCATACAAAGTGTCAATGTGACAACAACGGAACCGGCCCAATCAGCCTTGATCAACTCACTCAACACTGCACTTGTGTAAGGCCTTGGTCGCCGAATCTCAACGTCCGAAGCTGTGTCATTGTTGTGTCATTTGTATATGGTAAGGTCAATCAGAATCAGGCAATATAGGGCAAAATGGTATTGGGCGGCTTCTGCGGTCGGAATCGCCGGGAGGGCGGCTAAAGGGCTATGAGCCGTGCAGGATTCGAACCTGCGACCCTCTGCTTAAAAGGCAGATGCTCTACCTACTGAGCTAACGGCCCATGGGCTTCTTTTATCTCAATGCGCCGTTTTTGCAACCCGAACCTTAGCGGGCCTCAAAAGCCGGTCGCGGAACTTGTAGCCCGGCTGGACCTCGCCAATGACGTGGTTGTCCGGCACCTCATCAGTTATCTCTTGACTGACCGCCTCATGGAAATTGGGGTCGAACTCCGTGCCAGTGCTACTGATGCGCTGTAGCCCGCGACTTCTGAGGATATCGATCATCTGGTCGTGGACCAGTACGACCCCTTCTAAAAGCGGGCCATCCTGCCCAGCCTCTTTCGCCGCCGCAATAGCCCGCTCGAAGTTGTCGATGGTGGTAAGAAGTTCCCCGATCAGCTCCTCCTCACCGTAGTGGGCGATCGCCTGTCTCTCCTTGGCCCAGCGCTTCCTGAAGTTATCAAACTCGGCCTTCAGGCGCCGGAGGTCTTCAAGGTATTCATCTGCCTTCGCGGCCTTTTCTCTCAGTTCTTGGAGCTCTTCTTTGTAAATGCTCGTTCGGCGCTTGTCAGCCTTGAGAGACTGATCATTGCTCTCCGACTCATCGTGACAGTCCACGTCTTTTTGCTTCATTTCCCTGCCATGTCTTAGATCAAGTATAGGCAATGATCACAGATCAAAATATCTTCTCAGCGATGCGCTGAAAGGCGCCTGTCCTATGGTCAGACACATCCTCACCCGAAACTCTCGCAAACTCCTTGAGCAGAGCCTCTTGCTCCGCCGTCAGCTTCGTGGGGGTCTTAACCGCCAGTTTAACCAGCATGTCCCCTCCAGAATAAAAACCGCTCCCAGGCACACCCTCGCCCTCGATGCGCAACACTGTTCCCGTCTGCGTGCCCGGAGCCACAGTCAGCCTTCTGGACCCCCGCAGGGTCGGGACCTCTATCGTCGTCCCCAGCACTGCTTGAACAAATGAGATCGGCGCCTCACACACAATATCGTTATCTCGTCTCTCGAAGAAGTCATGCGCCAATACGTGGAACACAACATGCAGGTCCCCGGGCACCCCGCCAGGCACATCGTGCCCCTTCCCTTTCAGCGTTATGTAGTTGCCAGTTTCGACACCTGATGGGATGTCAACGTGCAGTTTCGCCTTCTTCTTGACGAGCCTCTTCCCCCTGCAAACTCGGCACCTAGACTTCACAATCCTCCCAGCCCCTCCGCACCGCGGACAGGTGGAACTAATCTGCACAAACCCAAGTCCAGAGAGCAATGTGCCTCTGCCCCGGCACGTCGGACACGTTACAACGTCGGCCGCAGACTCCGCACCAGAGCCGCCGCAAGACGGACAAACGATTAGCCTGGTAACCTCCATCTCTTGGGCCTTACCAAAGACGGCGTCCTTGAAAGATATGTCCAGGTCGAATCGAGCGTCCTCGCCCCGGGGCACAGAACGCCTCCTCGAACCAAAGCCGAAGAAGTCATCAAAAATATCACTGAAACTCGAGAAGATGTCGCTCGCACTGGTGAAACCACGGTACCCAGAGTTCTGAAGCCCTGCGTGGCCAAACCTGTCATAGATGCTGCGCTTCTCAGGATTGATCAGGACTTGGTATGCCTCAGAAGCCTCCTTGAATCGAGCCTCTGCCTCAGGGTCATCGGGGCATCGGTCTGGATGATACTTCAGAGCAAGACGCCGGTAAACCTTCTTCAGCTTGTCTGGAGCGGCGGTCCTTGCTATGCCAAGGACCTCGTAATAGCACCTCTTACTCATCAAAGACCGTCAACGCCTAAAGTCAATGACCGGACGAGGCAGCATGCGCGCCTGTGTCCGGCGCGGGCTTGGCGGCGGGCTCGCTCTTGTCTGCTGAATCGCGCTCCTTGGAACTGTCGTGGCTCTCAGTGACTCCTCCGCCCTTGCCGGTGGGCTTGCCGCCAGCCCCGCTGTTGCGCCCATAATCGTTCACGTAAAAACCAGGCCCCTTGAATATCAGGCCCGGAGCCCCTATTAGGCGTTTGAGCTTGCCCCCACACTTAGCACAACGCTCCGGCCCTTTCTCATCCACATCATGAAGAACCTCGATGTGATTCCCGCAATTCTCGCACTTATATTCGTAAAGAGGCATCAGTCACTCCCAGCCATTATACATATCTCAAAAACGCGTAGTGAGATATTCAACTGTAGCTCAGTCGGACTTCTCACCCCATATCCAATATAGAACCAGACTCGCCTTCTGTCAACAGTTGCGAGCCCCCCCAAATTGCCCCGACAGCTCTACATTCTCCGCATCATTAACAGAAGCACGCCAGATTGTGTTCCTGACGCCGCTCTCCCCCGGCGCACATGCTTTCCGACACAGCAAGTAATGCTGAGTTAACCCGGATGATTGACAGATACGGCAATCGGACGGCCGAAAACCTACGAGGCGCGTTTCAGTCCCACGCCGCCGATCAGCAATCGCATCGGCTTCCAGGACTGGGCAAGGTCGGTCTCGTTGGCGAAGTAGAGAGTGAGCCTATGTTGGCCGGCAAGGAGCTTCACCGTGAGGTAGTAGGGCGCCCACTCAGGGTGCTTGATGAGCAACGTCTGGACGTAGTGCCCATCTATCATGACGCCAACCCACGGCGGGAACACATCGACGGGTGAGCCCTTCGCCAACACCGCGATGCTATACTCCCCGCCTTCGCACCTGATCGACGCACTACACGACTTGCGGGATAGATCGATATATTCCACTGTCTCTCGAGTTGTTGGGTCAGAAAGGCCTGACCAGTCGTACCAGAAGTCGCCGTTTCTGCCCGGAAGCGTCTCAAAAGCTAGCGTGCCGACCGTGGCGCCGCATTTGCCCAGGTCGAGCTCGTAGTCGAACCAGTGCCGATCGTCTGGGTTGCCGCACGCATTGAGAAACCGGTCCAAGAGAACGACCGGCTGTGCATTCTCATCGCCTCGGGTTTGCGGATAAAAGAGGATCTTAAACAGAGCGCCGTCTCCGCCTCTGTCCCAGATCTTCTCAGATATCCCAAGCCCAAAGGAGAGCGTAGTGTCAGGCCATATCACGGTCGGATAGAAAATGGCCCGCGGGGGGTGCACAAATAGCGTCTGGCGGACGTCCCCATCGATATTGAACCGGTGGTCCCCCACCATCGTGCCGGTCTCGTAGATGAACCTGTCCTTGAAGCGCTCGTCGGTCGGCCACCACTCAGTATAATGAAAGGCGACCTTTCGGTCGGTTTGCCCGCTCTCGCCCCTGGTATCAGGCCCGAAGTAGATGTAACTCAGCGAGAGCCTGTTTTGGCCTGTTCTCTGCAGCTCGGCAGGCACGAACGTCTGATACTCGTGCCATCCGGGCAGAAGCGTTATCTCGCGAAGACGCTTGCCGTTGAAGGAGACGACCATTCTTGGGAGGAGATTATAGACGAAGCGCGGCTTGGCTCTGAACGTCAGGAGCACATCGTTGGGCTTCTCAACGCTAACCGCGAGCACCGATTCGGCGCCTCTCCCCCACACGATACGGGCGTCCCCTGGCTCGTCCCAGCCTGACAGCAGATTCTGAGCGTTGCACGGGTCGGCCAGGACGGAATTGGGCGAGAGAATCCCGCTCGGGACATCATAAACCTGGTCGAGCAGGTGAGTTTCCTGCCTTCGCCGCAATAGCACGTTCGTGTCCCGGCGGCCGGAGAGCGCCTCCTCGATCACGCTGCTCTCTCTGCCCTCGGAAAGCGCAGGAACAATGCCAACCGAAAGCGCGCTCGCTGGTATCAGCGTCCATGATCGCGCCGAGACCATCGTCGTCTTCTGCATCTCATGGGCCTTCTTGACAAGCCGACGCAGCAGAGACCGGGTCGCTGTCAGCTCGTATGTCCGGAAGTACCGGTCAACGAGCGCCTCCGCTCGGTCTGCGGCGCCGTAAGCCACAAGGGTCGAGGCGGCGCTCGAGACCTGCTCTGCCCGAACCTGCGAATCATAAAACTGCGGCTTGAAATCACGAAACAGGTGCAACAGGACAGCCGCCTCGTCTGGCATGTCCAGCCGCAGAAGTGCCCTGAGCAGGTTGTTCTTGGCTTGCCAGTTCTCAGGATAGAATCTCAGCGATGCAAGATAGCACTTGGCAGCCGCGCGCTGTGCGGAGCACGCCTCGAGAAAAGTGCCAAGCACGTTCAGAGAATACGCCCTGGCTCTGCGCCGCTGAAGTATGGTGATACGGTCTATGATTGCCACGCCATCTGCGTTTGCCACACGAATCGAAAGCTCTGCGGCTTTGCCCCCAAGTCCTCGCAGACCAAACATGTAATCTGACCACTTGACCCAATAGACCGTGTGCGAGCCAAGAGTTTCCCCGTTGGCTGACACAGCAATCTTGGGAGGCTCAGAGGAGAGCTGATCGGCCTTTGCCCGGACGAGGAGCCCGTATGCGTCGTGCGGGACCTCGAGATGGATTGCCAGCGGGTTCTGGGGATCTATCCGCCGACCACCTGGGAGGCCGTATCTATCCGTAACCTCCCTGTAAACAAGAGGGACTGTTCTCCTGAGCTCTATCTGCTCGACTTGGAGAGAGCATACTCCCCCAGGCTCGAACTTAAGGCCGAGCTCGATGGCCGACGCCGACACGTTAACCGGGCAAGTGAAGACTCGACTCGAGCTGCTCGAGGCGCGCACTTCGCCCACCTTCAGGCCATCGATAAAAGCAAGCAGGATACCTTGGCCCTGACCATCAACTGAGCACGCAACGCTTAGCTCGTATCTGCCGCGGGCGAGCCTTTCCAGCCGTTTTGAGAACTGCCGGTTTATGCTCAAAACAAACGGCTCTGGCAGCATACGATATGAGAGCAGCGGCTGGCTTAACTCCTCTACCTCGTATGAAAGCGGCGACAGAAAACGCGTAAGAATGGCCGATGACCATATCACGAGCGCGATGATAGCCGATACCGAGGCCAAACCAACAAGCGCCTTGAGCGCTCTCACCGCCTGCGCCCTCGATGCGCCTCGTCCGTCCTGCACTCTCGTCCTCCCGCTCTGAGCGGCTCGAACCTGTGCCCCTCTACAGCTTCCAGGCCTCCCAGCAGACGGTCTCGTCAAGCGAAAGCCTGCTCTTGGGTCTTGGCGAGTCGGCAGGATAGCCCATGGTCAGAAGCTGCACAACGCGGACATCGTTAGGAATGCCTAACACCTCCTTAACCTTGTCCTCGTAAAAGGAGCCGACCCAACAGGTCCCCAAACCCTCAGCGGTCGCAGCGAGGGTCATGTGGTCTATGGCGATCGCAACGTCTATTGAATACGCCAGCTGCCCACATCGCATCAGCCGTTCATCAGTCTTGGCACAGCACGCGATAACCACGGGCGCCTCGCCCAGGAAACCCTGGTTGTTGGCTGCTTGCATCATGCGCTGGCGCCTGTCGTGGTCGGTAACGACAACGAAACGCCACTCCTGGCGGTTGTTTGCCGAGGGGGCGAGCCTCGCCGCATCGAGCACTCTTAAGAGAATCTTCCTGTCGATAGCGTCTGGCCTATATGCCCTGACGCTTCTTCTTTTTCTTATTGCCTCATAAACGTCCATAACAGAAGTCTCCTTATCTGATTTCGGCCTACATGCTAACTGCCGATTCGAGGCTCAACGACATCTACAACATTATCGCAGTGCGTCGTGCAAATCAAGATCTCTGCATGACCCGAATAATCAGATTGAAGAGGGGAATGTTGTGGCCGCCTCGGGGATGGGGCGCATGGGATTCTGCCCGAAAGGGCACACCACGGGTAGCCGCAGGCGCAGCCTGACGGTAATAAGGAAAGCTCCTTATGATAACCTCCCGTTGCGTTGCACGCACGGCTACCCACGGTATCCCCTGTCGGGGATTGCCCGCACCCCGAAGCCTAACCAGAGGAAAACCCCGAGCTAGCGACTCGAAAGCAGAATACGAAAACTCCCATTTTGCACCGCCTGAAAAATCAAATTGACAAAAACAGCGAGCGACCTCTTGGAGTGCGGCGGCTTGACGCCACAATCCCAGAATCAGCCAACGGGTGCGACTCAAAAAACCACCGCGAGCAGTTGCAAATGAAGTCTGCAAGAGTTAAGTTTGGCAGCGGTTATGACATTTTGCAGTAAAATAGTGGTTCCCCTACTCTTGACAGGAGTCCAGGCACAGAATATGCCAGCTGGCATGGCGATAGCGCCCGCTGAACAGGGCATTGCTCATCAGGTTGCGGCCGCCCTATCCGCGGTGTTTGGCGACGTTCTCTCAACCTTCAACCTGCTCTTTGACAGGCCTGTGCCCGTAATCTTGGGCGCGATGGCCATCGCTCTTCTGCTTCTATTTCTAGGATGGAAAATCTACAGGATCACGCTCGTGATGTTCGGGCTTCTGGCGGGGGCGACGCTTGGCTTCCTCTTCGGAGACTGGATCAGCGCTAAGTTCGCGATCCAGTCGGCAGCGATTCCAGTAGCGATCACGGTCGTCCTGGCACTTCTGCTGGGGATTCTTGCGGTTCCATTTGTGAAGCTAATGGTCTTTGTTTTCTGCGGGTTCTTGGGCTCGGTCTCTGCAAGTTACCTCTGCCAACGACTGGGTTTGGGGTCCTCGGTGCTTTGGACTGCTGCGTCGTTTGTCATAGTTGGATTACTTTCGGTATTGCTGATGCGACATGCTATGATACTGTTCACGTCCCTGTTAGGGTCTTACGTCCTCGTAGCGGGAGCTATGGCGATGTGCCATAGGTTTGGGGGCATTTTGATAGCCAACAGGATGAATCTTGTTTGGCCGATGATTGCCTGGCTTGTGTTGTTCCTACTTGGGGTCCGGGCTCAGGCTGGGAGAGGTTCGGAGAAAAGGCACATCAGCTAGTTTTGGCTGTTATGTGATTACTATAAACAGGAGGTTTTTGACCGTATGGTGGATTTGGAAGATCTGCAACCTAACCAAGAAGAAGGTCCGGACGAGGTCTCGGACGATTCAAGTGGTCTGGAGGATTCGTCGGATGCTGTGGGTGACTCAGGGCCCGAAGAATCTGAGGCCACAAGCTCCGAGGAGCTCGAATCAGAGTCACGCAAGGCACATGGCTTTACGGCAGAGCAGTTGTTCATGGAGGACGAGGATGAGCCCCCAGATGAGAGTCTAGGCGAGTTGGAGAGGGAGCCGGAGCTTGACCGCGATGCCTTAGAACAGCTTTATGACGAGAGCATGAAGGACCTTAAGGAAGGCAACATTGTTACTGGGCGTATTATCGAGGTTGACGATACAAGTGTGCTTATCGACATCGGGTACAAGTCCGAGGGCATTCTACCGCGCAGTGAGTTGGAGGATGCCCTGTTTCCTGTCCAGGCACAGGTAGGTCAGGAGATAGAGGTAGTCCTCGAGGCAATTGAGAACCAGGACGGCCGTGTCATGTTGTCGAAGCGCCGCGCCGATCGGCTGAGGTTCTGGGACGACCTCAAGGCGAGCTTTCAGAACAATGAGCCTGTAGAGGGAACGATCGTCAGCCGCAAACGAGGGGGATATACGGTAGACCTCAAGGGCATCAAGGCCTTCTTGCCTGGGTCCCAGCTGGACCTACATCCCGTTCGGGACATGGACGAGTTCGTTGGGAAGACATTTCCGATGAAGATACTCAACCTTGAGGTGCAAGGCACGCACAGGAACATCGTCCTTTCGCGGCGGGCGGTTCTTGAGGCGGACCTCCAGGACCGCATCGAGTCGACTTTGTCGAAGCTTCAGGAAGGCAGGACAGTCAAGGGCATAGTCAAGAACATAACCGATTGGGGGGTCTTTATAGACCTTGGTGGAATAGACGGTCTGCTTCACCGTACCGACATCTCTTGGGGTCGGACGGAGCATCCGTCTCAGTATTTCAATGTTGGGGATGAGGTGGAGGTGATAATCCTTCGCTTCGACAGGGAGCGTAACCAGGTTTCACTGGGCTACAAGCAGAAGACGCCTGACCCATGGCAGCACGTTGAGGAGAGGTATTACGAGGGCAAAAGGGTTAAGGGTCATGTTGTGAGTTTGAAGCAATATGGGGCGTTTGTGGAGCTTGAGGAGAGCATCCAGGGCTTGCTGCACGTGTCCGAGATGTCATGGACCAAGCGCATCGAGCACCCTTCACAGGTCATAAACGAAGAGGATGTGATTGATGTCGTGGTTCTGCGGGTTGACGCCGCTGAGCGGAAGATATCATTGGGCCTCAAGCAGTTGACGGAGGACCCATGGCTTCGGATTGCTGAGATGTATCCAGACGGGTCGAGAGTTACAGGAATCGCGCGTGAAATAAGCCACATCGGCGCCAAGGTGGAGATCGATGAGGACATAGTCGGCTTCTTACACAGAAGCAACATCACCTGGAGCAGGCACATGCGCCATCCCGGGGACATGCTCGAACTGGGCGACACGCTGGACCTCGTGGTTCTGGGTTCCGACCCGAAGGCTCATAAACTCTCGCTGGGACTCAAGCAGATCAAAGTGGACCCGTGGGAAGGCATCGAGCAGGAACTCAAGCCGGACATGATTATCACCGGCAAAGTGATAAACATCCTCGACTTCGGCGCATTTGTTGAGGTCCGTCCTGGGGTTGAGGGCCTCGTCCACATTTCGGAGATAGCTAACAAGCGAATCGGTCACCCAGCTCAGGTTCTCGATCAGAATCAAGAGGTCCAAGTAAAGATACTTTCGGTGAGCCAGCAGGACCATCGTCTGAGCCTAAGCGTCAGGGAATGCCTCGATGAGGAGCAGGAGCAGAGGATGATGGAGAAGCTTAGAAAAGCTCAGGAGCGAGAGGCCGCCCGGTTGGAGGCGAAGCGGGAGAGGGATGCGAAAAAGAGCCAAGATGAGAAGCTAACCAGCCCTTCCGACGAGATTGCCAAAGATGGGACAACGCCTTCGAAATTGCCTGAGGCGGAACTTTCACAGACAGAACCGGAAAGCCCACTTCAAGAAACAGCGCCTCAAGATGTGCAAAAGCCAGAAGAGAGCACAGCAGAAGAGCTGACTGAGGAGACAAGGCCGGCGCCCGAACCGGGGGAGCCCACGGAGGAAGCTGCCCAGGCCGAGGAGGTTGATGCCGAGACCGCTCAGCCCACGGAGGAGCAGCCCGAGGACATGACCGCTCTTGAGCCGCCGGAGCAAGAGGCAGCGCAGGAGCGAGCCCAAGAGGTCGAACCGGTCCCTACCGAAGATGTATCGCCGCCGGAACCGAGGGAGCTGGACACTAGCGAAGAAGCACAACAGGAGCCAGGGGCTGAGGAGCAGGAGCGTTTGGAGACCGTGGAGCCACCAATGCCTGAGGAGCAGGAGCGTTTGGAGACCGTGGAGCCACCAATGCCCGAGGAGCAGCCGCTCGAGGTCGGCGAGGGGGATGAGGAGTCGCCTGCGCCAAGTGAAGAGATTGATGAGCAGGTCGAGGAACCTGATGCGGCTGAGTCGCTGGCCGTAGATGAGACAATGAAAGAGACGGCGCCAGAGGAGACAGAAGACGAGGCGGTCGTTCAGGCAACACCGGACGATTCGGAAGTGCTGCCCGGGCCAGACCCAGGGGACGAAGCGCAGAAGAAGGAGTAGCGGGCGTAGAGTTGTTTAGCCGGGGCAACACGGTAGGCGTCCAGTGTGTTTCTGCGGCGGCTCAAACAACTGGGAGAAGTCGCGGGATGTGTGGCGAAACGTGAGAGTTGAGATGCACGGCGCCACACCTTGTAGCATGAAGTGTTTTTTTGAGAGGTTCAGTAGGTCAAACTACAGATTGATGCACTTGGAGTCTCGAAAAGGACGCTAATGCGTAGTCACACGGACATAAAATCGGAGAAAATTGTCAAGCAGCTCAGGGAGAGCGTAGATGAGGAGCTCCGCATCTTCACCACACAGGGAACCAACTATCGTGGTACCGTAAAGGAGGTTACGGACGTTGATGTCGAGCTGGTTGACGTCAAGGCGTGCGACGGGGTCGATTTTTGGAACAGCCGCTACACGTATCCGCCCAAGGTCCTGATCCTTCTTGAGGAGATCACGATAGTTGAGGGCGGAGTGGCCGACAAGGACGAAAAAGACTGGCTGGAGCGGGTCTAAGCGTTTATCTGCGAATTGGGCGCGTATATCAGGCCATTGTGGCTCGCGGGCCTACAGGACACTCACAGGTTCCTCTATGCATCCTCAGAGAGGAGACCTTCGCCGTTCAGGACGGCTACAATCAACGTCAACGAGGCCGAACGCTCTAACCGGACGGGAACCGGCCACTTGCTTGAAGAGTTTTACATGCGAGGAGCTGCTGTAGCTGGGCTCCATCACTTGACTGATTCTGCCACTATGTTTGAGGCATCGTTGAATGCAGGTTATTTTTGCTCCTTGGAGACTTGATTACATTTTGTCAGATAAGAAGTCAGAAAGCTGCATCTTCTGTGAGATGGTCGCAGCCCAGAGCGACGAGGCAATGCTGGTTGTCCACCGGACCTCGCGGAGCATAGTGGCCCTCAATCGCTATCCATATAACAACGGGCACCTCATGGTTGCGCCGAGTCGGCATGCAGGTTCTCTGACGGAGCTCGACGATGAGGAGCTTCTCGATGTATTCAAGACAGTGAGGCTCTGCGAGATAGTTCTAGCCAATAGCATCAGACCCGAGGGACTGAACATAGGGATCAACATCGGCCGCTGCGCAGGTGCGGGGGTTTTGGGCCACGTTCACATTCACATCGTGCCACGGTTTAGTGGGGACAGCAATTTCATGACCACGGTGTCCGAGGTGAGAGTCATTCCCGAATCACTCCCCGACACGTTTCGGCAGCTGAAACCAGTATTCACCGCAATCGGCGCCGACAATGACAGCAAGACATAGGCTTCGGATAGCACTTGCCTTGACGGTGATCTGCCTGGTCGCCGTTTTGTCCTATTTCATCTTCTCGTCCCACAGAACCAGGCAACACGCATCAGCTTCAGTGGGATTGCCGGAGGGGTGTGTGGGCGATGCAATCGTGATCAAGGGCTTTCGACAAACGGTCGCGGAGAGTGCTAGAACGATCTACGAGCTATGGGCGAACAAAGCGACGCTCAAGATGGATACGAAGGAGTACTCGCTTGAGGGGGTGCTTCCGGCGAGCACCTACTTCGGAGAGAAGGGCCGGCACATCTCGTTCAGCGCGGACGAGGGCATCTACGACCCCCACTCAGACAACGTGATACTGCGGCGTAACGTCATGGCGATGCTCTCAACTGGGCTAACACTCAAGTGCGATAACGTCAGCTTCAGTCGCTCCACGATGACCGCATCGAGCCGCTGCCCAGTGGTTGTGACTGGGGAGGGGATTTACTTCCAGACGAGAGGGTTCTCAGTCAATCTTCCGTCCTGCGAGATACTCTTTCCTTCCGTGGTTCACCTCGAGATTAAATCCTCGCCCCAGAAGTTCCTGAGATTCCTCGAGAAAGATACCGAGAGCGCTGGGGCCACGTTGAAGGATAGCTTTGCGCTCAGCGCTGAGCAGATGCTTGTCCACACCAAGACAAAGACCGCTGAGTTGGTGGGTGATGTCATACTCAGGTCCGGGCAGGACGAGATAATAGCCGAGAAAGTTCTGTTTGGCTGGGGGGATGAGCTTCGAGAGATCAAATGGGCCAAGCTGAGCGGCAACGTCGTGATCAAATCGCAGGACGGAGCGGTTGGGTGTGAGAAGGCCGAGTATCGCGATGATGTCCTCGTTCTTCAGGGCAAGCCGCTATTGATTCACGGCTTCGCGCGGCTGATGACCGCCAACCGACCCAGGTCTCTTCTGCCGGGAGAGACGATGTCGTGGCCGACACTGTTCTCGAGCTACCGGAGTCGCCAAAGAGAGGCTGGCCAAGCATACTTCCTCTCGACTAGAGATAGGTTCGACTTGCTCCACTCCGCCGCACGCTATCTTGGCTGTAGCACGCTGAACGCGGCCAAGATGACCTACAAACAAGTGCCGAACGTATTCTCCGCCTCGGACGGTGTGGTCCTGTCGCTTGCCGAGTTTCCAGGGATATCTAGTTCTGCGTCCTCAATAAGTCTAAAAGTCGCAGCGGAGGCACTCGAGGCGGACCTTGGCGAGCGGCTAGCGCTCTTCAAGGGGGATGTCCACATGGTGTCAGGCTATAACTCGATCAGGGCCGGCGCTCTTGCGGTCAGAATCAAGGGCTCAGACGAAGAGGGCCTAAAGATACAGTCGCTGGACTTCGCTGGCTCGGTCAGGGCGAACGTGTGGGCGCCGAACAGGTCCAATAATGGCTCTCAACCGGCAGAGTCTCGGCCAGCTGAGCTGCTCGCAGACAAGCTTTCGGTCAATGTGGCCTCGGGCAAGGCCCATTGTTCGGGCGATGTCTCGGTCCACTGGCAGGATCGGTCGCTCCGCTGCAAGAGGCTTGACATGGCCTTCTTGGACGGCATGTCCGGGCTCGATTGGCTCGTAGCCAGGGATGACGTGGTGATCGAGGCTCAGGGTCGGATCGCGACTGGGGGCAAATTCGTGCTCGAGGGGGCCAGCCAGGTTGCCGAGCTCACACGGCAGCCGAAAGTGTGGTATAGCGACAATGTAATAGAGGGGCGAAAGGTGCTCTATCAGCTCAAGACTGGAGATTTGAGCATCATCGACAACGTCAGTGGCGTGTTTTACAACCAGAAGGAACTCAAGATGGGGAATGGCCGTGCAGGGGGCAAGAAAGGCAGCCTCGATAAGAGTGAGTCGCTGTTGGCGAGCGAGTCGCTCCGCAAGCCTGGCAAGATCGAGCTTCGTGCGGACCGGCTTGACTACAATGAAAAGACCATGCAGGGCTCTTATTCGGGTGGGGTCGTTCTTCGGAAGGGCGAGTCAGTGTTCTCAGCGGACACGATCAAGATGTCAGGGGACCCCGTGGCTGGCCAGATAGGAACGCTTGAGGCGGAGGGGAACGTGCGGGTTCAGGACGGGACGAAGGTCCTGCGTGCCGAAAAGGCCTTATACTACGACGACGAACAGAAAGTCGTGCTGCTCGGGATGCCGAAGGTGTTCGAGCTGGGGAAGATAATCACGAGAGGAAAGGTCGTTACGCTGTATTTGGGCAAGCAAGAGTACGAGATTGAGGGCGAGGAAAACAACAAGATCAAGACAACTATTTTCGTTCCCAATAGGCAATAAATGCAGGTTTCCCGTAGGGGGACGCGTTTGAAAGTCAAGCAGGCTGAGTCGGCGAAAGTTGGAGAGGAGATATCCGCGACGAGGAATAAGAGCTCTTCTGGAGTCGGATGCGGCTCTGGCTCTGATTGCCTGCGCTGCGTGGGTCTGTTGAAGCAATACCAGGGTCGGACGGTGGTTGACCGGGTTGGTCTTGAGGTCAAGCGAGGTGAGATAGTTGGCCTGCTGGGGCCAAACGGTGCTGGCAAGACAACGACGTTTTACATGATTGTCGGTCTGGTGAAGCCTAACGGAGGCACCGTGCTGCTCGGTGAGGAGGACATCACGGGACTTCCTGTGTTCGCTAGGGCGAGAAAGGGCATCGGGTACTTGCCTCAAGAGGCCTCGATATTCAAACGGCTCTCAGTCAAGGACAACATCAGGATCGTCCTTGAGAGCCGTCGTCTCTCCAAAAGGGATGTCGAGGAGCGGATAGATGAGTTGCTGGCGCTTCTGGACATCAAGGAGTTGGGCGATTCTATGGGCTACACGCTTTCTGGTGGTGAGAGAAGACGTGTGGAGATAGTTCGCGCTCTTGCGCTCTCGCCTTCGTTCATGCTGCTGGATGAGCCGTTTGCAGGGATCGATCCAATTGCTATAATCGATCTTCAGGAGATAGTGCGTAAGCTTCGCTCTCTAAAGATTGGGGTCTTGATAACCGATCATAATGTTAGGGAGACGTTGAAAATAACTGATCGAGCATTTATAATCGATGGTGGCAAGATAATTAGGGATGGTGATCCAAAGTCGATCGCCGACGATGATTTGGTTAGGAAGATATACTTGGGACACAATTTCGATCTATAATAAGTTGCTCAAAGGGTAATGAGCTTTGGCTGAAGACCTCTCCAACAGGCACAGGCTGTCCGCGAGGCTTGACCAGCGGTTAACGCAGAAGCTGGTGCTTACGCCTCAGATGCGCCAGTCGTTAGAGATGTTGCAGATGAACGTCCTCGAGCTGGAGCAGAAGATACTTGCGGAGCTGACCGAGAATCCGCTGTTAGAGGAGGTTTCCGACCTCGAGAAGTCGCCAGAGGAGGATGCGACCCCAACCACTGATCCCGAAGATGAATCGCTCGATGAGGTGATGTCTCTTCTTCTGAAGCGCAAGTCCGACGATGGCCCTGATGAGGACGAGTTCCGGGTCCCCGTAATCGAGCGCTGGCGCGGAGACAGCGACATCGTGGACCCGGCAGTGTATGAGCGGATCTTGTTCAAACGCGAGAATCTCGCCGACCATCTCATGGACCAGCTACACCTCGACAGGCTTTCGGCAGATGACTTCAAGATCGCAGAACGGATAATCGGAAATATCGATTCTGACGGGTTTTTGCGTGTGCCGCTGAAGCTCATAGCAGGGAACGCGAAAGTTGACGTCGAGAAGGTCAGGCAGATACTCCGCCTCATTCAGGAGTTTGATCCGCCGGGAGTTGGGGCAAAAGACCTCAGGGAGTGCCTCAAGATACAGCTGCGGAATCTATTTGCGGAGCACGAGGTTCTGTCTGATACGGCGCCATTCTCGAAGAGGCTATGGGCCTTGGTTCAAAAAGCCATAGATGCGCATTTCGGCCTTCTAGTGGGTCACAAGTACGCCGAGCTGCGAAAGGCACTCAGGATTAGCGACTCTACGCTCAAGAGCATTGTTTCGCTAATTGAGACGCTGGAGCCGAGGCCAGGAAGCGCTTTCGACCTTGAGAGTGGCATCCCGGTCGTGCCGGACGTCTATGTCGTCAAACATGGCTCAAGGTTCGTCCCTATCCTCAACGAGCAGAAGCTGCCCAGACTCAGGATCGTCCGGAACTATCAGGAGAGCCTTGGGGTTGATC
>DATLAJ010000019.1 GCA_035527515.1 bacterium | reverse complement strand
CTCGATCGCATCGAGCAGCTGAGCATTACCCGCAACCGCCCCGGAGATGTCCGGAATGTAGGTCGCGTATGCCAGGATGTCACCAATCTCTGGCCCAATCACGTCCACCTTCGACTCCAGGTGATCAATCGCGTAGATCAGCCCTCCATCACCATCGAGTTTCGCCTCGATCGCATCGAGCAGCTGAGCATTACCCGCAACCGCCCCGGAGATGTCCGGAATGTAGGTCGCGTATGCCAGGATGTCACCAATCTCTGGCCCAATCACGTCCATCTTCGACTCCAGGTGATCAATCGCGCCCGCGATACCATCCTGGTCCAGCTTCGCTTCGATCGCGAGGAGGAGCTGATTGTTTCCAGTTACCGTGCCCGCAATGTCCGGCTGGTAGCTCCAAATCTCGTCGATTAGCGGACTCATGTCGTCCAGCTTTGCCTCGATCATCGCCAAAGTAGCATCGGTTGCATGGAGAATCCTGATGATCGTCGCAATCCCCGGCTGCACGCCCTGGTCGAGCTTCGTCTCGAGCCTCGCAACATGCCCGAGCACACCATCAAAGTTGTTGGACACCGAATTCTCGAAACTCGTGTACCAGCTCCAGTCTGGCTGGTTATCGAGCTTCCTCTCGATCATCGCCAAAGTAGCATCGGTTGCATGGAGAATCCTGATGATCGTCTCAATGCCCGGCTGCACGCCCCGGTCGAGCTTCGTCTCGAGGCCGTTAAGAGCGTTGACAACAATCGTCGCCTGCGTCGTGTAGAGGTAGTCAAGCATCCACCAGTAATTCTGCTCCTGGCTGTCCAACTTGCGCTCTACGTAGGCAATAGACTTCTGAACCGACGTCAACCCAATGTCATCATCCCACAGGGCCGTCTCCACGTTCGGGCCTATCTCATCGAGCTTCCTCTCCAGCGCAGCGATCGCAGCGGCCGTCGCCACCTGGTTCAGATGCGTCAGCCCGCCCGACAGATCGGTGCCGATGTTGTCGATCTTCTCCTCCATATTGTAGAAGGAAACATCGCCAAAGTGCTTGTCGATCTTCTCCTCAATCGCCTCAAGCTGGTCTCCGACCGGATCAACCTTACCCTCCAGCTTGTCCGACTTCTCCTCCAGCTTAGCAATGTTCTTTATGATCTCGCCAACGTTCAGGTCCCCGAGACCGTCAAGCTTCCGCTCGAGCCCGTCTATCTTCAGGTTGATCTGGGGAACACTGAGGTCAAGCTTCTCCTCAATCCTCGGCAAGTCCCTGTCGAGTTTGGCCTCGATCTTGTCAATCGGGTCTGGCCCCGTACCGGGGGGGCTGATGAGAACAACGATCTTCCATAGCAACAGATCGCCCAGCGACCTAAGGGTCACCGTGTTCTCGCCATCAACCGTAATGACTGTCCCCGCGTCAAACGCTTGCCCCAGATAAGAGAAGACGTCCACGTCGCCACCAACACCGTTGAACCAAAGTCTCTCATCCCCCAAGGACCAAATGCCTTCGCCAAAAAGAAACAGATGACCCTCGCCAGCATGCACGTTCGGAATGTGAACCACCGACGTGCCCCCTGCTCCTGCGGCCGAAAAGCCCAACGCCTCTTCGCCCATGGTGATCGAAACCTGCCTCGACAAAACATCAATGTCCTCGTAAACAACCACCAAGAACGCGCTCAAGCACACCGTAGGACCGCTCAGCCGAACGCTATAGACCCCGCTGCCCGTCACCAGCGTCGTAACATCCCACTTGTAGCCCGTGCACCAGTAGTGGTCGTTTCCTAAAGCCAGATCGTCAGTATAATCCGCCACGTTCTTCCAAGGCAGATTGGTCAAGTTGAAACTCCCGCCGGCGCCCTGATAAACGTCGTCTATCTCCACACCATTTAGGTACAGATAAGCTTTCACTATCGGCGAGACCTGTGGGATACCTACGATATCGAAACTCCCGACGAGGGAGCCAAGGGCCAGGTTCGGGACAGTGTCGTAAACCACTCCATAGGAACCTGTCTGCTGGAAGACAAGATGCTCGGGTGGATGATCGCCGGTCAGATCCGCCAGAGAGACAACTGGCAGGATAAGTAACACGGCGAGCAAAATCAGAAAATACCTTTTCGCCATTGCAAAACCCTCATGCTTTTGGTTGAAATCTGTGCCACTCAAAGCTTGACTAAGACCTCCTTAACACCGCCCGAGGCATCACCTCCCTTCTGTTACTCACACAAACAAGCCCAACACACGCATTCATTCAATTCTGACATCTTAACACACGCAAAGTCAACATGAAATCCAGCCAATCAGATCGAACAGCGAGAATTGGGACACGCGCCGCAACAAGCAGGCTATTTGGCTTCCATCCAGTTCTCACCCGCCTCGGCCGAGGTAACCAGCGGCACGTCAAGCCGAACGCTTTGCTCCATAATCGGCCTGATTGTCTCGATGGCATTGTCTAACTGCTCCCGCCGGACCTCGAAAACGAGCTCGTCATGAACCTGGAGGATCATGAACGCGTCGAGCCGAGATTCAGGCATCGCCTCGGCCAGCTTGACCATGACGATCTTGATTATGTCGGCCGCCGAGCCCTGGACGATCGTGTTGAAGGCCGCGCGCTTTGCCGCCTCGCACCGTTGGCGGTCGGTGCTTCTGATCTCGGGCACGTCCCGCCTCCTGGCGAACATCGTCTCCACGTAGCCATCCGACGCTGCCTTCTTCAACGTTGCCTCGATCAGCTCCCTGACCTTAGAATGCTTGGCGAAGTAGTCGTCGATGTATCGCTTTGCCCTGCTCATCTCGATCCCCAGGTCCTGGGAGAGCCTGAACGGGCCCATCCCATATATGACCCCAAAGTTGATAGTCTTGGCCTGGCTGCGCATCTCGCGAGTCACATCCTCCTCTGCAACCGAGAAGAGCGTGGAAGCCGTCCTAGCGTGAATGTCCTTGCCGGCCTTGAACGCTGAGACGAGGTCCGGATCGCCAGACAGGTGCGCAAGAATGCGGAGCTCGATCTGTGAGTAGTCGAACGAGGCGAGCACGTAGCCGTCTTCTGGGATGAAGGCCTGGCGAATCCTTCTGCCGATCTCAGTCCTTATCGGGATATTCTGAAGATTTGGCTCGCTGCTTGAGAGCCGGCCAGTGGCAGTGATCGTCTGGTTGAACGAGGTGTGGATTCTGCCTGTCTTTGGGTTGACGAGCTTCGGGAGCGCATCGACGTACGTCGATTTGAGCTTGGCAAGCTCACGGTAGGCGATAAGCTCCGCTGGCAGCGGGTGAATCTTTGCCAGCGACTGCAGCACGTTGATGTCCGTCGAGTATTCTTTCTTAGTCTTGCGGCCCTTCGGCAGACCTAACTTATCGAACAGAACGTGGGCGAGCTGCTTCGGCGAGTTGATGTTGAACTCCTCGCCAGCGATAAGAAATACCTTCTCCTCAATGGATGCAAGCTCACGTTCGAGCTCTTTCGACATCTTGGCGAGGATCCCGAGATCAAGCCTCACCCCTCGCTGTTCCATGTCCGCAAGGACCGACACGAGCGGCATCTCTATTTCGTAAAACAGCTTATCCAGCCCCTGCGTTTTGAGCGCTGGCTCGAGCTCTTGCTTCAACATTAGGGCGATGTCAGCGTCCTCCGACGCGTAATCGGCGACCCTGGCGATCTCGATGTCCCGAAGGTCCCGAATAGCCGACCGGGGAGGGACGAGCTCCTTGTAGGTTGTGGTTTGATAGCCAAGATAGTGAAGCGCCAGAGCGTCGAGGTTGTGCGCTCTCACCGTTGGTCGAAGAAGGTAATCGGCTATCATCGTGTCGAACGATATGCCTCTCAATTGGACACCCTGGTTGCGTAAGACCAGTAGGTCGAACTTGATGTTCTGGCCAATTTTGCGCCTGCTCGGGTCCTCGAGGATTGGCCTCAGCTGGCTCAGGACAAGGGACCTATCCAGCTGCCTCGTGGCGCCCAGGTAGCTGTGCGCAAGCGGGATGTAGGAGCCACAGTTGGGCCGCGTGGCGAACGACAGGCCGATCATGTCGCATGAGACAGCGTCGGTGCCAGTAGTCTCGGTATCCACCGCGAACTCCTCAGCTGACAGCAGTTCCTGTTTCAGCTCCTCAAGCTGCTCCGGCGTGATAATTGCCCTGTAATCCTTCTTGGTGCTTGCCGTCTTGTTGAGAAGGCGATTGGCCAGCGAGACGAACTCGAGCCGCTGCAAGAGCTCAAGCAGCGCGTCTTGGTCGGGCTCCCTCCGGGCAAATCTCGCCATGTCAGCCTCAACTGGGACATCGGTTCTGATCGTTACGAGCATGAGCGCGGTCCTCGCGACGTCTGCGTTCTCGATAACTTTCCTCAACGCCTTGTCATCTGGCGCCTCATGCGGCTGGGACAACATAGCCTCAACCGACCCAAACCGCGCAAGCAGCGAGGCAGCGGTCTTGGGACCGACCTTCGGGACTCCGGGCACGTTGTCGGTCGGGTCGCCTGTCAGAGCGAGGAAATCCCGAACCTGCTCTGGCCGCACGCCAAGTTTCTCATGCACGCCATCAACGTTGTAAGTAACGTCCTTCCACGGATCGAACACGCAGACTGCGTCGTCAACCAGCTGAAACGCGTCCTTGTCGGAGGTAACGATGACTACGTCAAAGCCTGCCTGCTTGGCCTTCACTGCGAGTGTCCCCAGAATGTCGTCCGCCTCGAACCGATTCTCTTCAAGCGTTGTTATTCTCATCGCGCCAAGCAGCTCCTTGATGTGCGGAATCTGCGCGATGAGCTCCGCCGGCGGCTTGGGTCTGTTGGCCTTGTACTCGGGGTATATGTCGTTACGAAACGTTGGCCCGGGCGTGTCGAACGCAACAGCAATGTACTCGACGTCCTGCGTCTCGATCAGGTGTAGCAGTGAATTGACGAAGCCAAAGATAGCGTTCGTCGGCAAGCCGCTCGAGGTGGCAAGCGTCCTCTCACCGTAGAACGACCGGTAGATGAACGCGTGCCCATCAATGAGGTATATCTTCTTGCGTCCAAACATGGCACTAGCTAGTAACCCAAACGCCCTGCACATTCAAGATCGACTGACCACCTTGACGGAAAAGGCTTCGATCGTTATGGTTCCTCTTGAAGTTCAGCGGCTCGCTGCCTCGTGCGCGAGCCGAAGTTTGTGCTGGCGTAGCTCAGCCAGGCTAGAGCACCTGACTGTGGATCAGGAGGTCTCGGGTTCGAGTCCCGACGCCAGTACTTTTGCGTCATTATGTAGTCCATAACTGAGAACGCGTGGCAAGAAACTGTTATGAGCGAGAAGATTAAACGACCGAGGCCGAGGCTTCCCCGGGGATTCCGTGATGTCGGGGGCGAGGACCTTGTAGCGCGCTACGAGATGATCGACAGGATACGCAAGGTCTATGAGCGTTACGGCTTCGCTCCGCTTCAGACGCCCACGGTGGAGTTCGCCGAGATGCTGGGCAAGTTCATCCAGGAGACGGGGCTACCCGAGGAGGGCGTCTTCTCTTTTCGGGGCGATCAGCCCGAGTGGCTCGCCCTCAGATACGACCTGACCGCTCCCCTGTCCCGTTACGTCGCCCAGCATAGGGAGCTGCCCAAGCCTTTTAGACGCTATCAAGTCGGCTCGGCGTTCCGCATAGAAAAGCCGGGTCCCGGCCGTTTCCGTGAGTTCGTCCAGTTCGACATCGACACAGTGGGCAGCGCTCGCATGGCTGCCGACGCGGAGATATGCTGTATTCTGTGCGATGCGTTCGAGGAGCTGGGGCTTGCGGGCAAGTTCACCGTTCGCGTTGGCAACCGCCGTGTCCTAAACGGCGTGCTAGAGGCCGCCGGTGTTGACACGGAGCCAGGGAGCGGTGCTACTACGGCCACGCGCGTGATGCGCTGCATCGACAAGTTCGACCGGCTCGGCATGGAGGGCATCGTCAAGCTCCTGCGGCAGGGGCGGATGGACGATTCAGGAGACTTCACGGAGGGCGCGGGACTGACCAACGCACAGGCCAACGTCGTCGTCGAGTATCTCAACGCAGCACGAAAGAGCAGGAAGGACGTGTGCGAGGCGCTGCGAGGGATTGCGGGCGAATCGCAGGAGGGCAACCGCGGCGTTCGCGAATTGGTCGAGATAGACGAGTTCCTGACGGCGGCGGGTTACGACGAGAGCAGAGTCGTCTTTGACCCGACTGTCGTGCGCGGCCTCACCTACTACACTGGGCCGGTGTTCGAGGCCTCGCTGCTTCAGTCTGACTCAGGCGGCCAGTATTCTATGAGCATCGCCGGGGGCGGACGCTATGACAACCTCGTCGAGCGATTCACAGGCCAGAAAGTCCCCGCGACAGGCGCCTCGATCGGCATTGACCGCCTGGTTGATGTGCTCAAGGTTCACGGCCAACTCGGTCAGAAGAGCGCAGCCGGACCTCAGGTTCTCGTGACGCAGATGGACGAGAAACTCGCGAACGAATACGTCAAATGGACGTTTGAGCTCCGCAGGGCCGGCATCTGCGCAGAGCTGTACCTCGGCAGGGGCAACATCGGTAAGCAGCTCAAGTATGCAGACCAGCGAGGCATCCCTCTTGCACTGATTGCTGGCGAGGACGAGCTTGAGCACGATGCCGTGTCCATCAAGGACCTTAGACGTGGCAAGGAAGTTGCATCCAAAATGGCTGAGCGGTCAGAGTGGCTAAAACATGAACAGAGCCAGCAGACCGTCCCGCGCAGCGAGATGGCCGAGCGGATAGCTGGGCTCCTCGCGGGTCATTCAGGGCTCTAGCAGGGACGTCGTGCACCATCATAGCGACAGGAACGTCGGCAACGCTGGCAACCATGAGAATGGGTGCCCCTTGCTCTACGTGATGGGGAAACCTATCGAGAACCCAGTCGTCATCGATCACAGCCCCGAGTGCCTGACGCTGGAGAAGCTTGTGGCGGTTGCGCGCGGCGACGACGAGGGCCGGCTTGCGCGGGTCGTGGTCGCCGCGGAGAGCCTCAAGCGGACAGAGCAAAGTGCAGCGTTGATCAGAGAGGCAGTCATCAGGGCACAGCGCGAGTTTGCGGCAGCGCCGCCCGACAAGCGGCATCTCTTGCTGATATATGGCGTCAACACGGGGCTTGGGATCAATCGCGACAAGCCGGTGGAGACTTTTGCGGATTGCTGCAAGCTCTCAGAGAACATCCTCTTGAGCCACGCGACTGGCGTGGGGCCACCTCTTGCATCAGAGGTCGTCCGCGCCACGATGCTGCTTCGGTTGCGGACGTTTGCGCAAGGCTTGTCGGGCGTCCGATCCTCCCTGCTCGTCCTTCTCGCCGAGATGTTGAACAGGAAGGTACACCCCTGGGTCCCGTCGCAGGGCAGCGTCGGGTCGTCCGGCGATCTATGCTCGC
>DATLAJ010000018.1 GCA_035527515.1 bacterium | reverse complement strand
TCGCCGTGGAACTTCAGGCCAAAGAGGTGATAGATGTAGGGCACATGCTCGGCATCGAACGCCGCATCATTCTCGAGCCTTGACAGACCCTCCTCGATGACCTGCGTGCTGGCAGTTAGATCGAAGCCAAGTGCGGACGCGATCTGCTGCTTGATCGGCCAGTAAAGAGGCGTCTTGCCGATGCCCCAGCTGCCCCCAGCCAAAAACCTCGCCCCACCCCGGCCAAAGTTCTCGCGGATGTAATACTTGAGCTCGCGCTTCAGCCTTGATTTGCCGAGCCCCGCCTCGCTCGTGATGCCGAAGATGTGCGAGGAATCGCGGAACTTGGCCTCGCCCGGCTTGCATGGCTTGGGCTCGGGGTAGCACTCTTGAAGCTTCGCGAAGGCCGCCTTCAGCGTATCAAACTCGTCGTCTCGACCGAACATGGACGCGCCGAGCTCAGAAAAGCCTATGCGCTCGCCGGTGACTGGTTTTGGGCCGATGAGCCTGAAGACATCCAACGGCTTTGCTATGCCCGGCATCTGCTGCACACCGAGGCTCTCAAACTCGAACGCCTCCTCTGCAAGCGACTTGGCCTTTGACGAGACAAGAACGGTCTTGGCAAAAGCCGCATCTGTGAGGCGCTTCGCCAGATTAACGGTCTCGCCCAGAATGGTGTATTCGAGCTTTTGAGATTCGCCGAGCTTGCCAGCCTCAACCTGGCCGAACGCGATGCCAGCGTGGACTGATAGTGGCAACTGCAAGATGTCCTTGAAGTGGTAGTTTACCGCCGCAAGTCCGATCTCTACCTCATCAACGGCCGTTATCGCCCGCTCGCAGGGACGCTCAAGCGCAAGAGGCGCCCCGAAGATGGCCATCACCTCGTCGCCGATGAACTTGTCAACGTAGCCGCCGCAACGCGTGATCGCCCCGGACATGACGGAATAGACGTCGCGCATGACCTCGCGCACCTCCTCCGACCCAAGCGCGGCGAACATAGGCGTGAAGCCCGAAACATCCACGAACAGGACCGCAACGTCACGCCGCTCGATGGCGATGCCTTTCTCGGCGATCTCGCTCAGTTTTGAGGCGTATTCATTTGTCTGCGAGCGCTTCTGAATCTCGGCTATCTCTTGCTCCGGGAGGATCGCCTGTCTGGCCGGCCCCTGCTTCGCGCCGCACTCGAGGCAGAACTTCGCCCTGTCCAGCAGCTCAGTCCCGCAGTTTGAGCATCTCATTTGAGGCCTCGAACTCTTTGCTTTAATCCCTGTTCAGGTTCGATTCTTAGCTCAAGGCTATCGTTCGTGGCTCCGCGTGTCAACGTGGGGCTGAAGCCCCAGCAATCACATTGAGGGGGCGTCGGGCTCGAGGAAGGTCGGTCGCCCACACGGTCAATCTGATTTTTGGGGGTCAAAGCTTGCGTGGCTTTTCACAAGCGAATATCTTAGGATAATCGCGAGATTATATTGTGGCGCCATTGGCGTCGGCCAGCGCAACTGGGAAAAAAGAGCGGATGAAGGGCCTGATACTTAGCGGCGGGACGGGCACCAGGCTTCGGCCCATAACATACACAAACGCCAAGCAGCTGATCCCTGTGGCTAACAAGCCGATCCTCTTCTATGGGATCGAGGCGATCATCGCGGCGGGCATCACCGATATTGGGATCATCGTAGGCGATACAAAGGACGAGATAATGGCAGCCTGCGGTGATGGCTCGAGGTTTGGTGCGAGTTTCACGTTCATTGAGCAGTCGGCGCCACTTGGGTTGGCGCATGCGGTCTTAACGGCGGAGGAGTTTCTCGGTCAGGACAGGTTCATAATGTACTTGGGGGATAATCTCATCGTAGAGGGGGTTGCGAGCTTCGTGGAGCAGTTCAAGAGGGACGCCCCGAACGCTCAGATTCTCTTGGAGCACGTGAAGAACCCGTCGCAGTTTGGCGTGGCGGAGCTCGAGGACGGCAGAATAGTTAGGCTTGTGGAGAAGCCCAAGAGCCCCAAGAGCGACCTTGCTCTGGTTGGTGTATATTTGTTTGACAAGAACATCTTCGAGGCGGCCAGGAACATCAAGCCGTCGCCCCGCAACGAGCTGGAGATCACAGACGCTATCCAATACCTCATAGACAAGGGCTACACTGTGGCTCCGCACACGATTACGGGGTGGTGGAAGGACACCGGCAATGTGGAGGACCTGCTGGAGGCGAATAGGCTGGTGCTTGATTCGCTGGAGCCGAAGCTTGATGGCTATGTTGATGCGAACTCGCAGCTCGTCGGGAAGGTGGTGCTCACGACGGGATGTGAGGTGCGCAACAGTGTAGTTCGTGGGCCTGCGATTATAGGCAGGAATACCCAGATAATAGACTCCTATATTGGCTCTTTCACGTCGATCCATCATGACACAAAGATAATCGGCTCTGAGATCGAGCACAGCGTTGTCCTTGCCAACTGCTTGCTTGAGAACATTGGGTTCAGGGTCGAGGACAGCCTGATCGGGCGGAACGTTAGGATAGGCAGGAGTAATGCCAAGCCCAAGGCGCTGCGATTTGTGCTAGGCGACAACAGCGAGGTTGGACTTATCTGAACAGAAAGGGAATACAATGGCGATCAAGCACGATGATAGAGAACAGAAACTCCGAAACGCGATAACGCAGATAGAGAAATCCTACGGCAAGGGGGCGATCATGCGCATGGGTGAGAGGGGTGCTCTCATGGACATAGAGGTCATACCGACCGGGTCACTGGCGCTCGACCTTGCACTGGGAATCGGTGGCGTGCCTCGTGGGCGCGTGGTCGAGATATACGGGCCGGATGCGTCGGGCAAGACCACGCTTGCGCTTTCCATTGTGGCCGAGGCGCAGAAGCGTTCGGGCGTGGCGACATTTGTCGATGTTGAGCATGCGCTCGACCCGACCTATGCAGAGGCGCTGGGTGTCAACATGGATTCGCTTTATGTTTCCCAGCCTGATACTGGGGAGCAGGCGCTTGAGATTGTCGATACGCTTGTCCGCTCGACTGCTGTTGACATTATCGTCGTTGATTCGGTCGCGGCGTTGGTGCCCCGGGCCGAGATAGAGGGCGAGATGGGCGAGCCACAGATGGGGCTTCAGGCTCGGCTGATGTCCCAAGCGCTGAGGAAACTCACCGGGGCGATAAGCAAGACCAAGACATGCGTTATCTTCGTCAATCAAGTCAGGCAGAAGATTGGTGTCATGTTCGGGAATCCCGAGACGACCACCGGCGGCAAGGCACTCAAATTCTACGCCTCCGTGAGGCTTGACATACGAAGAATTGCGTCGCTGAAGGCCGGAGCCGGAGAGATTATCGGCAACAGAACTCGCATCAAGGTCGCCAAGAATAAGCTTGCGCCTCCTTTCAAGCAGGTGGAGTTCGACATCATATTTGGCGAGGGCATCTCCAAGGAGGGAACACTCATCGACATGGGACTTGACCACGGGGTAATCCAGAAGGGCGGAACTTGGTTTTCCTTCAAGGACCAACGGATCGGACAAGGCAGAGAGAACACTCGTAAATTCCTCAAGGAAAACAAGGCCATCGCGCTTGAGATCGAGAATGCCCTCCGCGAGGAGCTCCACCTCCCCTTGGTTGCGTCGCCCAAATCCCCGGAAGACGCTAAACCCAACGAAGGTTGAGCAGGCGGGTTGTTCTCAACTTGGCTATCTGGGTGTGCATGCGACGTGAGCAGCTGGACCGCGCTGTACCTCTCGGCGTCGGAATTGGAGCTTTGCCACGGGCAGAGAGAGCCTCATGCCGGTCTTCTCGTTACGTGCGGCCGGCCCCCTGACTACAACCATTGGCCTGAACAATCAGACTCGGTCAGTTGCGGTAGGTGAGGAATGCGCTTCAGCGAGAAGGAGCTGATCTCGCTCATAAAAAGGAGACTTGCGAAAAGTGCTCCCTCCGAGGGGATCATTGTAGGGCCAGGCGACGATGCAGCCATCATCGCCCCAACACCCGGCGAGGCGCTCGTGATATCGACGGACGCTGTCGTTGAGGACGTGCATTTCAGGCTCGAGTGGGCCACGGGGTTTCTCTTGGGCTCAAAATCGCTGCTGTCGAGCATCAGCGATATATTCGCAATGGGTGCGAGGCCTCAGGCGTGCCTCGTGAGTCTGGGGCTTTCGAGTCGGATTGATCCTTTGTTCGTCGAGGACCTGTTCGAGGGGATGCTCAAAGGGGCCGGCCGTCTCGGCGCCTCGATAGTCGGGGGGAACATCACGAGGTCAGACAAGGTCTTTATCGATATGACTGTGACCGGCCTTGTGGCCCCGGGCGCTGCGATCACGCGGGCGGGGGCAGAGGTCGGCGACGCGATCTACGTTACGGGCTGCTTGGGTGGTGCTGCGCTCGCTGCCGAGTGCCTTTTCGGAGGCCGGATGGATAAGGGAGCATTGATCAAGGTTGAATCGTTTCTGAGAGATGACATGGCCGAGCCGCAGGGAGATGACGCAGCCCAGATTGCACTCTTATCGAGGTTCTTTGCGCCTCCGATCAGAGCACAGGAGTCGTTGACACTGGCAGCTGCGAGGATATGTACCTCGATGATCGATATAAGCGATGGTATAGGTTCAGACTTGAGAGAGGTCTGCTGTGAGAGCGAGGTCGGGGCAGAGATCGAGATTGACAGCATCCCGGTGTTCGATAGGGTACCGGGGAGTGCAGCGATTAAAGAGAGTGATATGTTGGAGCTGGCGATATCTGGCGGGGAGGATTATGAGCTGCTTTTCACAGTGCGTCAGGCTGACGAGCTGAGGCTGCATCGTTTGTTTCGGACAAATGACCTGTGCAGAATCACGAAGATTGGCCGCATCACTCCGAGTTCGGCAGGGCTTGTCTTTCTGGATAAGAACGGCAGGCAGTCCGGCGGCTTCACAGGGTTTGACCATTTTAGGAAGAAAGAGGAAGGGCGCTGAGCGTGCAAAGGGTCTCGTGGCGAAGAGTCAAGGTGACGTTTCTTAGGCTCTTGCATCTTCACGACAGCCCGCAGCGAACGGCGGCAGCGTTCGCCATAGGCATATTCTGGGGGATGTCCCCAATTACGCCGCCTTTCTTCGGTCTCCAGACCGGGATGGCGCTCTTTTGTGCTTTTATTTTCAGGCTCAACAAGATCGCTGCGCTCGTCGGCACGCTCATCTCCAACCCGTTCAGCTTCATGCCATTTTACATGTTCGGGACCTACGTAGGTTCCGTCATTCTGGGCTACGACCTCAACGTCAACGCCTCAACGTTGAGGCACTTCTTCAGGCACTTCTCTCTCAAGGAGATGTTTAGTAGTCCGATCGCTCATGCCTACTTCGCCGGCAACTTCATAACCGCAACAATCGCATCACTCGCCGGATACTTCATACTCGTCTGGTTCATCGGGCGCTATCGAAGGCTGAGAGAATCGCGCCGCAAGCGACTCAGGCTAGAGACTTAATAATGGGCAACACCCCCGGAATGAGGCCGTGTCCGCACAAATAGTAACGGTCGTATTCCTTCTCCTACTCTCGTTCTTCTTCTCAGGCAGCGAGGCGGCCATGCTGTATCTCTCCCGGCGGCGAGTAGGCCGTCACCACAAAAGCCAGGCGAGGGCACAAAAGGCGATAGAATCTCTGCTGGCGGACGCGCCGGGCCTGATCACGACACTTCTAATCGGCAACGAGTTCGTGAACGTCGCGCTCGCATCCGTAACAGCCACGATTGTGGTCCCACTACTCGGCAAGCCAGTGGGTGCGCCCGTCGCGTTCTGCATTGCCTTTACGTTGCTGGTCTTATTTGGGGAACTGATGCCCAAATCGCTCGCTCTTCGGTATCCTGACGACTTCGCGGTCGCAGCAGTTCATCCTCTGAGATTCCTTTATAGAGTTCTTAAACCAGTGCGAAAGCTAGTTCACAGCATAACAGGCGTTCTGCTTGGCTCAAACGAGGGCGCTCGCGAAAACGAGGAAAGGGGGTTCTCCGACGAGGAATTCGAGAGTCTTATCGAGGATGGCCTTGTCAAGGGCATCTACAAGCACGACGAGGCTCAAATGATGCAGCGCATACTCGCCCTGCGACGTCTAACGGCGAAGGAGCTCATGACGCCTCGGACAGAGGTGTTTGCGATGTCGGAGCAAACCTCTGCCGCTGAGGCCACAAACGCACTTCGCGACCGTTACTTCGCAAGAATACCGGTCTTCTCTGACTCGATCGACAAAATAGACGGAATAGTCTTGGCAAAGGACCTGATCAAGGCCGCCAATTCTGGAGGTGGCAGCTCAGAGATCAAAGAGTTTGCAAGAGAAGCGCTGCTAGTGCCGGAGACGAAGAAAGCAAATAGCCTGCTTGCGCTGCTTGTGATGAAGCGGGCACACCTTGCGGTAGTGATTGATGAATACGGTGGTACAGAGGGGATAGTGAGCCTCGAGGATATTCTGGAGGAGATAGTCGGCGAGATCGTTGACGAGAAAGACGAGGAGGTGGAACAGGTCACCAGGGTAGGGCCGAACGCATTTAGGGTGCTTTCGAGCGCGCGGACAGACCTGTTTGCCCAGAAGGTAGGATTCGAGCTGCCAGAAGGAGACTACGATACCGTCGGAGGGTTCATCGTGACCAAGCTGGGGCGGATACCGGTCCGGGGGGAGCGATTGCGGGAGGGGCAGCTGGAGTTTGTGGTGCTCAGGACTGAGAAATCCAGAGTGCTCTCTCTGCTCGTCAGGAAGTTGTCGCCGCCCAGCGACCGAGGGGAGGCTGAATGACATGACAGTTGCGCTCCTGATACTTATAGTAGTCTGTCTAATCGCTCTTGAGGCGTTCTTCTCGGGCGTCGAGGCTGCGGTTATATCTTGTGATAAGGTCTCTACGCGGCAGCTCGTAAAGAGCAGAAGTCGGGCCGCTCGTCAACTTCGAGACATTCTCGCTGCTCCGGACAGGCTTGTTGCGACGACGCTTCTGGGCACGAATCTGTGTGTCGTGGGCAATTCGGTCCTGGTAACGGTCTTGGTGTCCCAGCATTTTGGTCTGGCCGCGCCAGCCGCCGTAACTGCCGTGCTTGGGCCTCTGGTCTTCTTTTTCGGGGAGCTTCTTCCAAAGGTGTTTTTTCAACAAAGGGCCAACCACTTGGCGCTTAAGTTCGCCGGGCCGCTCAAGGTCGCCCAGACCATTCTTGGCCCCCCGGTTTGGGTCTTGAGCATCATCCTGCGACGCATGTTGGGCGGGCAAATATCTGAGAGCGGACTTTGGGACGCGGCACTTATCAGCCGAGACCAGCTCGCCAGCCCAGCACAAGATGCGTTGCAGTCGCTCCGGCGACTCGGCCCAACGGCAATTGCCCGGGTTATACAGTTCTCGAACAAAAGGGTTGGAGATGTCATGGTTGACATTAGCCAGGTGTTCTCTGTCTCGCCGGACACCGGCGCGTCTCGAGCCATGAAGATCGCGCTTCAGAGGGGCCTTTCGAGGCTGTTGGTCCATTCAGGGCAGATCAACAACCCCGTAGGTTTCGTTCACATCTCATCTCTACACCGAGCGCACCGCGACGCAACAGTCCGCGAGTGCATGAGCCAGCTGCTCTATGTCGCCGAGGCTCAGACGTGTCCGGGGGTGCTAAAAGAGATGCAGAATCTCCATGTGCCAATGGCAGCAGCGGTAAATGAATTCGGTGCTTGTGTAGGGACCGTCACACTTGAGGACCTGATTGAGGAGATATTCGGCGAGATTCGCGACGAGCTCGATCGTTCTCCGAGAATCGATCGCCATGCTGATGAGGGATACATTGACGTCGATGCCTTCATCGGGATAAGTGAGATGAAATCTATGCTCGACATCTCACTCCCCTCCGGCAGATATGAGACACTGGCGGGTTTCCTGATCGAGCGGTTTGGAGCGATTCCTCCGCCTGACACGGAGATCACCGAGGGCAAAAGGCGGTTCATTGTTATCGATTCGGACGAACGGAGAATAAGACGTGTGCGGATTCTTCAATCTAAAGCCGCCTACAGCAAGAGGGCTGGTAGCGAGCGACCGGATGAAAAGCGCACTCTCTGATAGGGGACTTGGTCGGACCGGGCAGACCTCGGCCTCCACCCGGACGCTCACCGCATCTGTCGCGGTCCGTTCGCAGACCCATGGGACGTAACACGGTGAGCTCGGGGGCAGCTTTGAAGACACCGATTGTCGTGATAACTGGCCCCACGGCCGTAGGCAAAACGCGCCTCGCCGTCGAGGTGGCCAAGCAAGTGCCGGTGGAGATCATAAGCGCCGATTCGAGGCAGATATACCGGAGAATGGACATCGGGACCGGCAAGCCGACGCTGACCCAGCGGCGAATTGCGCCACACCACCTCGTCGATATCCTCGATCCTGACGAGAGTTTCAGCGCCGCTGATTTCGCCCAGCAAGCAGAACTTGCGATTGGGAGAATCGTCAACAAGGACAAGTTCCCGCTTGTTGTCGGCGGAACGTTTCTCTACCTGAAGGCCCTGCTGTTCGGGTTCTTCGAGGCGCCGGGACGCTCGGACGAGATCCGGGCGAGATTGCGTGCCGAGTCGGAGCGCTTTGGGGGCGAGAAGCTTCACAAGATGCTATTAGATATCGACCCTGAGGCGGCGGGCGCTATTCACCCAAATGACCACGTGCGGCTCATCAGGGCACTTGAGGTCTATGAGGCGACGGGGCGGACGGTGTCGGAGCTGAAGCGCGAGCAGCCATCTTTCAAGAGGAATCTCTTCGCGGGCGTCATTTTCGCACTAACGATGCCAAGAGAAGTGTTGGGTTTGAACATCAGGAAAAGGGTAGATGAGATGTTTGCC
This sequence comes from bacterium, assembly GCA_035527515.1. Classification (NCBI taxonomy): domain Bacteria; species bacterium. Next base: position 18,048 of record DATLAJ010000018.1, on the reverse strand, counting down.
CTGGGCCTTGTCGAGGAAGTCCGGAGCTTGCTCGACGCTGGATACGACCGGTCTCTCAGCTCGTTCTCAAGCCTCGGCTATCGCCACGTGGCAGACCTCATTCACGGCAAATTGACGCTCAGTCAGGCCGTTGAGGCCACCAAAACGCAGACATGGCGCTATGCCAAGAAGCAGATGTCATGGCTCAAGCAGGACTGGGGGTTCGAGTTCCTAAGCGCCCAAGATGGTGAGTTGAACGTCACCAACGTGGCCCAGCGGTGCAAAAAACTCTTGCAACCAGTCTCAAGCTAACCTATTGTGGCATAATGTGCGCTTCACCGGCAGTTTACGGTTATAGATTTGAGAACTGAGAGGGCCCGTTTGGGATGGCGAATCCTCCAATGAACATTCAGGACACTTTTCTGAACATAGCAAGGATACGGAACATCCCCGTAACTATCGTGTTGGTCAACGGGGAGCAGATTCTCGGCCGTATTGAGGGCTTTGACAAATTCACGATCGTTCTCGATGGCGGAGACGAGCAGCAGATGATCTTCAAGCACTCGATCGCCTCAGTTTCCCCAGCGACTCCGATTAAAGACCTTTTCAAACCTCAGGATCGAAAACACGAGGCCCGAGATACCGTCTTGAAGCGAGCTTAACGCCGTAGCTGCTCCTGATCCCGACCGCGATGGACCCGGCGAAACACAGGTAGGCGAACAGCTTCCCAATCTTTCTGAACACGCTGCTTTGTTTGCCGATTGGCACATCAACCACGTCGGACCGCCGGACAAAAATCGGCGTCCTCAGCCTGATTGTGCCGGTGGCATCGACTAGGCCGGAGATGCCGGAGTTAGCACACCTTAGGACTGGGACGCGGTTCTCAATCGCCCTGAAGACCGCCGCTGCGAAATGCTGATAGGGTCCGGAGGTTCGGCCGAACCAAGCGTCGTTTGAGAGGGTGCAGATCAGATCAGCGCCGGCGTTTGCAAACTCCCGCGAGACCTCGGGGAAGATTATCTCGTAGCAGATCGGGACCCCAACTTTGATGTCCCGAAGTGGGAGAACGTGCAAAGCATGCCCCTCTGTCAGCGAGCCCTCATAGCCAGCGAGCGCCTCGACGAAGCTCAAGAGCGAGGGATAGGGCACGTATTCGCCGAACGGGACGAGGTGGACTTTGTCGTATCTTGATGTTCGGCCGCTCGGCTCCACCACGAAGGCGGAGTTCATGTAGCGGCCATCATCACGAGCCAGCGAGCCGAACAGCGCTGTGCATCCCCTCTCGCTGAATGTTCTCTCGACCCAAGCCTGAGAGGTCGGGCTGGTGTTGTAGGTGTCACCCATGGCCGCCTCGGGCAGCACTGCGACCTTGATCCCCTTAAGCTGAGGCTCCGCGGCCTGCTGTTCATAGACCTTGAGAATCTGCCCCCTGAAATGCCCGCTGAGCTTCATCGCTTGCGGGATGTTCGGCTGAATGATGGCCATCTTGATCGTCCTTGTCGCGGGCCGGAGAAAGGCGAGCCTTATGCCGCCGTAGGCCCAAGCAACCGCGAAGACGAGGCAGAGCCCTGCAACCAGCCGGAAGTAGCCGAGCTTGACGGGACCTCTCAGGAGCTTCGCCAGCAAGAGAAAGGCCAGCCAGTTGACGAGCACTATGCCGAACGAGATGCCGTCCCCACCCAAGATATCAGCTATCTGAATCAGCCTCGTCTGCCGGTAAAGCGCCCAGTAAAGATCGTTCCACGGGAACCCGCTGATCACCTTCGCCTTCACTAGCTCCATTGCGACCCAGAACATTGGGACGAGGATGATGCTGGTGCCGCCCAGGCGGCACAATGAGACCATATTGGCGAAGACCCCAACTAGCGCCGCGAGAAAGCACACCAAAAGGAGCACAACGAGCACGCTCGGCACGAAGCCCAGGTTGCTGTAGTTGCGCATCGCGTTGCTTATCCAAAACAAAGAGATGAGGTAATAAAGGAAACCAGTGATGAAACCGAGGCCGAACGCCCGCAGGCCCCGCTCGCCTCTAAGGACGAGAAACAGCGGAACGAGGGCCACGAAGACAAGGTAAAAAAGCTCGAACTTGGGAAAGGCCAGGGCCAGTAAAATGCCGCTGCCGACTGCAACAATCGCCTTTCGGATGTAGTCCTTGCCTGCTCTGTTGCTTTTCATACTGTCTGTCTGCTTAGGTCGCCTGGCCGGAAGGGAAGCACTGCGGGTTCGCCTCCGGGACAGCCGCGACGAGGTCTTCCATCTCTCTCTCAACCCTCTGAGTTCTCCACAACGGGTTCCATCTGCCACAATCGCATATCTGTCCGCAAACCCTCAGCCCTACGACTCTTGGCTTCGGACTCTTGATTCCACGTCAGCCGCCGAAATGCCCGCTACAAAAATTACCTTGTTACGCGAGGTCTCGCCCGAGTGGATGCGTATCCCGGACTTGGGAACGCCCAAACTCTTGGACAACAGCTTGATGAGTGCTTTATTGGCCGCACCCTCGACAGCTGCCGCGGTTACCCTGACCTTCAGTATCCCATCCGGGCCGCGCGCGATTTCGTTGCGCGATGCCCCAGGCTGTGCGCGCACGCGAATGAGCACGCCGTCCTCCTTTTCTCTTGCGCTAGGTGCAGGCATCTTGGTCAATCTCCGGATCTGGGGAACATCTTTGCGTAATCCTCATACTCGGGGTTGCGGCATTGCCATTCGCCCCCCTCCTTCACCCACCGCATCGTGTAACGCTGAGCGGTGATAGCGTCGGAGTACCGGACCGAGACGATCACATTTCCCACCATTCCTCTCTTGAGGAAGATGATCTTGTCAACTGAACAGAGCATTGCGCCGGGGGAACTAGCTTTCAAAAATCCCAAGTAAGGCAAGTCCATGAAGTCCTTTAGACTGTACCTGCCCTTGAAATCGTCCGACAGCCGCTGATAGACACGATCGAAGCGCTGCATCGCATAATCCTCAAGCATCGACTCTGCCGTCTTCGTGAGGGCGTGCTCATCTGAATTGACGTGGATGAGAGCAAGTGTGGCCGAGACAAATAGAGCAACAACAGCCAGGATGAATGCAGCCTCGCCCAGCCTCCTTTTGGGCCGCCCGTAGGGTCCTTTGCGCCGGGCGGAAGGCTCCTTAAACGACAGCTCCACCTCCTCAGTCAGGCTGAAACTCTGCCTGCTCTGCCACGCTCTCAGGTCATCTCCGAACTCCGCTATCGAGAAGTACCTCATGCCCCGGTCATTGGCGAGCGCCTTTTCAATAGCGGCCTCGATCTCGGGCGGCAAAGTGCTATTCAGCTGCCTGGGCCTGACGAACTGGCCCGAGAGAATCGCACGAACGATCTCGCTGAGGTCGTCGCCCTCAAAAGGCTTTTGGCCTGTGACCATCTCGTATAGCACGATGCCGGCCGAGAAGATGTCGCTGCGATGGTCAACGTCCTGGGCCCTGAGCTGTTCTGGGGACATGTAATATGGTGTGCCGATTGCTAGTCCTGCCTCGGCGACCTTTCCTCCGAAAGCGACTTTAGCTAGCCCGAAGTCTGTTATCTTCACCCTATCGTCCTCGAGCAGCATTATGTTCGACGGCTTAAGGTCCCTGTGGACAACCCCATGTCTGTGGGCGTGATGCAGAGCGTCGGATACCTGTATCATTATCGACACCGCGTCCTCGGTCGGGACTGAGCGCTGCTGAATCAGAAATGACTTGAGCGGCCGGCCCTTTACGAACTCCATCACGATGTACAGCACGCCTCCCTCATTGCCCATGTCAAACACAGTTACGAGGCCCGGGTGCCTCAGCCGGCCAAGCACCTGACCCTCTGTCCGCAGACGCAGGAAGCGGGTGCTCACATCCATCCCGTCCGCCGACGTCGTCGAGAGGACCTTGATGGCAACGACGCGGTCAAGGTTGGTGTCAATCGCCTTGAAGACCGAGCCTGTCGAGCCGCCGCCGATCGCGCGGGTCAGCCGGTAGCGCTTGCCCATAAGCCGTTCTCCTGACTGGCCGAAGCGGGCAAGTAGCTCGTCCGCGTCAAGCGTGAGAATCGGCTCCAAGGGGACTATCGCAGGCGCGCCGCAAGTGTGGCAGGACCGATCGCTGGCGGAGTTCATTGCTCCGCACGAGATGCATTCCCAACTGTTTGGCCCCAGTTCGCTGTGTGAGCTGTCCCTCGGCATGACAGGCTCCGCTATGCTCAGGCGTGGCCGACTTCGCCAGCCGACTTCGCCATACAGCTACGACGGCTGAATGGGATCATCGCCTGTAAAGGCCAAGTCTTAGCCGCCAGACCATCCATATCGCCTCCCAAACGATTCGCTTGGACATCTTCGTTGTCCCATGGTAGCGGCCGAAAAACACTATCGGCACCTCACACGCCTTGAAACCAGCCCTGAGCGCCCTATGCGTCATCTCTATCTGGAATGCGTAGCCAGTAGATTGCACCGCATCAAGGTTAATAGCCTGAAGCACCTCGCGGCGCCAACACTTGAACCCGCCAGTCGCGTCTGTAACTTTCAGGCCACCGATCACGCGACAGTATATGCTCGCGCTCAGGCTCAGCAGAACTCGCCAAAGGTCCCAATGGATGACGTTTATACCCTCGATATAGCGAGAGCTGAGTATGAAATCGCAGTTGCGGACCCTGTCGAAGAACACGGTTAAATACTCCGGCGCGTGCGACAGGTCGGCGTCCATCTGAATGATGAACGAATAACCCTCCTTGATCGCGTATCTGAAGCCGGTAATGTAGGCGGTGCCCAGACCCATCTTTCTCTCCCGATGGATGACCCGAAGCCCAGCGTAGGATAGTGAAAGCTCGTCGGCAAGCTGCCCAGTCCCGTCCGGCGAGTTATCATCCACAATCAGCACACTTATCGTCGGATAGAGCCGGAAAAGTCGCGAGACAACAAGCTCAAGGTTCTCCCTCTCGTTATAGGTGGGGATGATAACGATCGACTGAGAGGCAGCTTTTGAAACCTCTTCGGCTGTCACGTTAGATTCAAAATTAGGCAAGATGAGACTGTTATCAAGCACCATCCCAAGGCCCTGCTCTCGCTCGCCTTAATCGCTGCCCCTCAGACTCCGGCCGTCCGACCGCATCAAGCAACGGCCGCCTCGCCCCTTTGCTGAAACAATACTGCTCCATGCGAGTCATGTCCGCAAAGTATAGGATGTCCTCAGTCAACCCGTAAAGCGCAGAGAGAACCATCGCCGGACGCGCCGTCCGGCCATCCCGGTCCACTTTCAGCGTCATTCTCAGAAAGAGTTTGCCCCTCTCAACGCCGGTCATGCTTAATGCGCCAATGAACTGGCGGAGATCAAGCTCAACCGTCCTCTTCGGCGTTACTCTTGAGACCATAATCGACTTCTGGGAGAGCAGCAGCTCGATTCGCTCCTCATGGAAACCCGCTTCGCCCAAATGCTTGAGGCCCAATGCGTGCCCAGCCTCTGCCAGCCGCCCCAGACTCACCATCACAGAGTAATCGATCTCCGAGACGAGAGCACACAGCGAGAGCGACTTCCTGAACAGGTGCCGAGCAGCGACAAAACGTATCCCCTCCATCAGATGATCGTTCAGCAGTGAGATGAGCCGGTCGGGCGCGACCGGCCTTGTAACCCTGATATCCACGTATTCGGCGAGGGAAGCATGGCCAGTTGGCAGCGGGAGACCGGCCGAGATGCGAGGTTGAGGATTGAAGCCCTTGCTGAACTCGACCGGCAGTCCCGACTGGCGTGCTGCCCGACCCAACGCGGTCAATACCTCAAGGTGAGAGATGAACTTAGACGGCCCAATCCGCTCGTACTTGCACCTCAGTGGAAAGACGATCTGCCTCGCGGACGCTCTCCCAAAAGCCTCACGCGAGCTCGCGCTGCCTGTGATCGAAACGCCTTTCGATTCCTCCGCAGCTCTCCGGATCGCCTGCGTTTTCTTGAGATAGGACGAGGGGTCCGAACAAGCACCACACAACTGACACTCGCCCGAAGCAAGGCAGTCCGGCGTCAGCTTCTCTTTCTCGGCAGCGTCTTTCTCTCCAAGCAAGAATCGCCTCGACACGCCGCAGGATATGTGCTCCCACGGGAGAAACCTGCCCGGCTCGCGCGCTGCGATGTAGTCCTGATATGCCAGTCCGGTGTCCTCAAGCGCCGCCATCCATTTGTCGAAACTGAACTCCTCGCTCCAGTTGTCCAGAACGCAGCCGCTCCTCCAGGCTCGTTCCACCGCTGCGGAAAGCCTCCTGTCCCCACGGCATAGGACGCCTTCAATGACGCTCATTTCGGCGTTGTGCCACTTCAGTTCCACATGCCGGCCGCTTATCGAGCGACGCAGGCGCGAGAGCTTCGCAACCACCTCCGCACGAGGCGCCTGTGCGGCCCACTGAAATGCTGTGTGCGGCTTTGGTATGAACGTTGCGATGCTCATTACCACCTTGCAGCCGCCGCTGCCCCTCGCCATGGAACCGAGCCGCCTCGCGAGCCCCACGATCGCCTCTAGGTCCTCGTCGGTCTCGCTCGGAAGGCCGATCATAAAATAGAGCTTTACACGCTTCCATCCCGCGGCAAACGCACGTCTGACCGCATCGAGCACTATCTCGTTGCTCATCGGTTTGTTGATCACTCTCCGCAGCCTCTCGGTCGCTGCCTCCGGAGCAACAGTGAAGCCAGTCTTTTTGATGCTCCTGATGCCATCCACTATGGCCTGCGTCATCGTCTCAACCCTCAGCGACGGAAGCGAGACCGAAACCTTGCTCTCCGCAAATCCCAGCGCACTGCGCCTGATGAGTCGTTCTATGCCAGAGTAGTCTCCAGACGAGAGCGAGAGAAACGACAGCTCCTCGAAGCCCGTATTGGCGATTATCGACTCGGCCAAACTGGTAACCTTGCCAAGACTCCGCTCCCTCACTGGGCGGCAGATGTATCCCGCCTGGCAGAACCTGCACCCGCGCAGGCAACCTCGCATTATCTCGATCGGCGCCCGATCGTGAACGACCGCGATGTTGGGAACGACCGGTTTTTCGGGATAAGGCGAGCTCTCGAGGTCCTCGACAAACGCTCGCTCCACTTTCGGCGCAGCGAAAGGGTCCTCATAGACCTTACCGGCGTGCATCACCTTCGAGACGTAGCCGCACGAATACTCAAACTCGTAGTCGCCCGGAACGTAAACCCCCGAAATATCCTTTGCCCGCGAAATGGCTTCTGCCCTTATCCAGCCCTCGCGCTTGTGGTTCTCCCAGAGCTCAGCGAGCTCGCTGATTACTTGTTCACCATCGCCAACCACGAAGAGATCAAAGAACTCCCACAATGGCTCCGGATTGAACGCGCACGGCCCGCCGCCTATCACCAGAGGTGCACTCTCGCCCCGTTCGGAAGCGCGAATCGGAACGCCGCCCAGGTCAAGCATCTCAAGCACACCGGTGTAGGACAGCTCGTGTTGAAGCGAGAAACCGATGACGTCGAACTCCGAGAGCGGCAGTTTGCTCTCGAGGCTGTAAAGCGGCAGCTTCAGTCGGCGAAGAGCCCTCGCGAAATCCCTCCAAGGCATGAAGACTCGCTCCGCGGCCGTCCTATCCCGAAGGTTCAAGATGTTATAGAGAATCTTCAGCCCCACGTGCGACATCCCGATCTCGTAGATATCGGGAAATGCGAGCACAACTTTCAAGAGGACCTTGGATAGGTCCTTTCTGATGGCGTTGCGCTCGCCGCCGCAGTAACGGCCCGGCTTCTCCACGGTGCCCAGGACAGCGTCGAGAATACCGCTCATGCTCGCTGAATCCGGCTCAGTCACAGAATCTAGTCCCAGAGTTTCCATCGCAATCTGCCTGATGGTCCGCAAAACGAGAACGCCAAACAGCTACTTCCGCCACATCTTAAGGAGAGCGAGCGCACCGTCAATCGACTTCTTGGCCTCGAACCAGAACTGAGGCGAGAGCGCCTTTCTCAAAATGACCGATGGCCTTAGATAGAACCTGGCGAACGAATCGCGAAGAATCGCCTCGAGTGCCTTCTCGTCGAACTCCGGGCTCGTGAAGTACGGGAGTCTGTCAACCGGCTCGCCAAGTGTGTAGCGTCTCCAAAAGTCGCCATCTATGTAACCGGACCGCTCGAACTCGTCATTAAGTTCTGTCCGAGGGGCAGGTGTAGTTATCGAGAAATCTGCCCAAGAAAGGCCTAACTCAAGGGACAGGTCCCTCGTCTTCTGAATGGTCTCGAGCGTATCGCCGGGGTAGCCAAACATGAAGTAGCCGACCGTCTCAAAACCCATCTTGTTGGCCAGTTTGAAGACCTTTCTCACCTGCTCGACCGTGATCCCTTTCTTCATCCGTTTCAAAATCTCATTGCTCCCAGACTCAACGCCCATGTGCAACTTATAGCAGCCAGCCTTTCGAAGTCTCTCAAGAAGCCTCTCATCAACGCAGTCAACCCTCGTCCTCACGCTCCACCGGAACTTGCGACCCCGCTCGATGATCAGGTCGCAAAGCTCCTGCGCCACATCTCTCTTCACGCCGAATGTGTCGTCATAAATCATGAAATCCTTGATCCCGTATCGGTCCTCACACTCCTCGAACTCTCTAACGATATTAGGCGCGCCTCTGGCGCGAACCTTCCTGCCAAAATAGAAGCGCGAGCAAAAAGAACAGTGAAAAGGACAACCACGGCTAGTGATCATCGTCGCAAACGGCTTGCGAATGAATATGGCGTTGTAGGCCCCGTTGTCAATCAGGTCTCTGGCCGGAAACGGGATGCTGTCAAGGTCCTGAATGAAAGGCCTGGGAGGCGCTACGACGACCCGATCCTCTCGCCGCGTTGCCGTCCCCAGAATCCTGTCCAGCGGCGCACCCTCATTGTAGAGCGAGACTATTTCAGCAAAGGTCTCCTCCCCCTCTCCAATTACGCCAACGTCAATCGCCCTCGTCTTCAGACACTCTCTAGGATATGCCCCGACCGCCGGCCCCCCCACAACAATCAGAGAGTCCGGCAGAGCCTCGCGCCCCATGTTGATCGCTCGCAACGTTGTCAACCACTCGAACGTCGAAGAAGTGAATCCCAGAATATCTGCCCCCGACGAGGCGACGCGCCTCATGAATGTCTCGTTATCATCCTGACCGACATTCGCGTCGTACACCTCGACCTCGGCCAGACCCCTTTTCCGCAGAACCCCCGCCAAATACAAGAGACCCAACGGCGGGAAAGCCCCTGTTACCTTCGTCACAGTCTTTGGGTGATATGGGTTCAGCCCCCGATTCTGCAGATAATTAACGAGTAAAACCTTCGTCACACCCTACAACGCCTCTTCTGAACAACGCCTCACTGCTGCAAACGGCGCGAGATGAACCCGGCCACAACTGCCAGAAGCCAAACTCTATATCCTGCACCCGCTTCGATCAACTTGCGACTTAGCTGCGATGTGCCCACATCTTGCGATGCGATCGCCCCGGCTCAGGCCGCATAATACACAAGTGGGGCGTACTTATCATTGGCGGTCTATGCCCCCAATAATCAGATTGGAGCGGGGAACGTTAGGGCTGCCTCGCGGATGGAGGGCAGAAGCTCGTGCCCGAAGGGCAGACCATGGGTAGCCGCAGGCGTAGCCTGACGGTGCGAATGGCGCCACAATCCCCCTTTCTAACCTCCCCGTTGCGTTGCACGCACGGCTCTACCCACGGTATCCCCTTTCGGGGATTACTATTGTTTTGGAACGCAATTTAGGCCAACAGGAGGAGAGCAAAAACGCGGCTGATAGCGGCCGAGGCGCGTCAGTATCGGCCGCTGAAATAATCTTCGAGTATTCGTCTGTGGTCGAACGCGATGTTCGCTGGAAGATTCCTTTTTGTGAATACAGCTGCCTGAATGGCATCGTCCGCACCTTTTAGGGTGCCCTTCGCAGTCGCAACGAAGACCGTCGATATAGAGTGATGCCTCTTGTCCCTTGATGGGTCCGAGTACGTGTGAAACTGCCTGACCAACGTGACGTCAAGCGAGGTCTCCTCCTTCGCCTCACGCACGGCACAGTGCTCTAGACTTTCTCCGTAGTCCACGTACCCGCCGGGAATCGCCCATCCGTGGGGCGGGTTCTTGCGTTCAATCAGGACCACGCTCCCCGGCTCTATCTCAATGATGATGTCAACGGTCGGGATCGGGTTACGGTATCTCATCTGCCGCTCGATCGCCTGTTCAAGCTCTTTCAGCAAGCTGGCTACCGCGACCGGTATCTTGCTCGGTGCGGCCCCATTGCTATCCTCACTCATCCCTTCCGATTGCCTCCGGCATGCTAAGTGTATTGGTCTCAGTTCGATGTCGAGGTGAGTTGATCGACAAGGTGATGCGCAGCGTAGTCTCGGGACCCTCACCGGGGTTGAAGCTGATGTGCCCATTGTGCTTCAGCACGAAGTTCCTCGCCTTGGTCAGCCCGAGTCCGATGCCTCCTGTCTCTTCCCTCGTCGTGAAGAACGGGTCAAATGCCTTTAGCTTATGCTCCTCGGCAATGCCGATTCCGTTGTCCGAAACAGTAATGATAATATCATCCCTGTCCTTTCTCACGGCGATCTTGATACGCTTCTGAACATCAGCCCGCGGCGGTTTCTGCTTGAGCGATTCTATACTGTTAAGAACTGTGCCGAACAGGGTCTGGACAAGTCCAAGCTCGTCGCATAGCAGCTCCACCGGAGGCTCGGCCAGCTCCTTCTCCACCACAATTGAGCTCTTCTCAAACTCGGCGTCCAGCAATACAATGAGAGAGCCAACCACCTCGTTGAGATTGACTTTAGACGGCAGCTCTGATGAGGAGAAAGAGCGAAGGAACTTCGCCGCGAGCTGTATCTCCGCTATCTCTGACTGGCAGACCAGGAGGGTCTCCCTTATCTTTCGCACTGGCTGGCGAAAATCAGGCCGGCCAACAGCCTCCGCGTTACCTTCAGAGGCAGAAGAGAGGGCCGTGCTGAGCTGCTCGCAGATTCCCTCCAGCGTCTCGACGTATTTGGCGATGAAGCGCAGCCTCGGCATGAGAATGGCCAATGGTTTGTCGATCTGGTAGGCGAGGTTGGCAAAGATGTTTCCAAGAGTGCGGAGGCTCGCGGAGCGCACGAGCTGCTGAAGCACTTGTTCTTGCCGCGACAGGCACCTTTTGACGTCGGAGGACTGCTCCTGAAGCTTCTGTTCAAGCGACCTTCTTATGCTACCCAGATACTTGACCAGCGCCATGTTCTTACGGAGGTTGCCATCCCGCGCGACAGCCATTCCCATCTGCTTCCCGACGGCGCTGGCGTAAGCGAGGTGCCGCTTGTCGAACCAGGCCACCTTGTGGTGATGGGAGACATAAAGGACGCCAAGCAGCGACTCCTCCGTCCATATCGGGACCACGAGCGCAGAATGAATGCGGAGCTTGCTCACGCTCTCCGATGACGAGAAACGCGAGTCAGCCATCGCATCATCCGTCAGGACCGAGACCCCTTCCTTGACCACCGTCTCGGCAAGAGATTTACTTATCGTGGCCTTCCCCGGAACCAACGAGCAACTGTAAAGAGGCGCCAGCCGCTTCGTCTTCTCATCTATAAGGAGGATGTACCCAAACTCGCCCTTGACGTGCTCAACCACCCGCTCCAGCACAGCCTGAAGCTTGATCGAAGTGTCGCTCTCGGAGGCCAGGGTGTTCGAGATGGCGAACAGCGACCTCATCGAATCATATTGCTGCCTAATCGCCTCGACCTTCGGCCCTTGCCGAGAGCCCAGAAGCTCCTCAATGGGGAATAGATTTTCGCTCCCGAATTGGCTCATAAGCTCTTGGGGCGTGCGCACGAACATCCTCATACCCGAGAGCGGGGAGCTCGCCCCATCTTGCCCTCCATCACGTTTCAGCGCCTGCTTCTCTCGCAACCTCACGGGCTGTGCACCGAGCGAGATCAGGTCGTCGGCCGCCAGCCGCTTCTCCATAACCGGCTCGCCGTTGACAAACGTCCCGTTCCTGCTGCCCAGGTCTCTGATCTCGATCGTGCCAGCCTCGTTGTTAATCATCGCGTGCTGCCGGGACACGCTGGGATGCCGTATCCTCATATCGACGTTGCTGCCACGGCCAAGAACGAAGGAGCCGTTCAGAACGTCGTAGCGAACGATGTCGCCCTTTTGGTCCTCAAGGACGAGCTCGAAGTCAGCCATATCAGTTACCATAGAAGGACTTCATCACTTGTAGCCGGCTGCCAGAGCCGAGAGTTATGAGGCCGCACGCTCCAACTCCGGGCTTGTCCGACTTGACGCTCAAGACAGCTAATCCGGGCCCGAACGAATGACCCAGAGGGATGACCTGTATCCCGCCCGGTGAAAGCGACTGTTCGAGCAACCCCACACTGTGGCCATCGGGCCCCGTCGCCACTATGTCTATACTCATCGCGTCCTGCACTGGAGAGTTGTTCGATAGCACCAAAAGCGATTCGGCCTCGACGTCAACGTAATAGAAGTGCAAATCGACACTTTTCGCCTCCTCTGGCATTAGATCAATCGAACAAAAACCCAACGAGTTTAGGTCAACCAGAAACGCGGAGAAGTTAAAATCGCTCAGGTTAGGACAAGAGAATACGGCAGACCAAAGTCCCACTCCGGCCTCAGCGCCGCCAGAAAAAACGGTAAACCCTCGCGATTCGACGATTGCTGACGAGAGACGTTTCCTGCCATCCTGAGAGGTGAACTCCACTTGAATCGGCCTGGGGCCGTCGCTCCTGTTCTGAACGACCATTATCGTGTCCAGGCGCCCGTCGGACGATGAGAAAACGAGCGGAAGTATCGCCCTTTGCATCTTGGCGGCCGAGGCCTGGCACCCGGTTACAGCCACATCATCCAAGTACAGGCCGCTGTATGCGTCCGAGTCGTTAGCCAGAAGCGAGAAGCGAACGCGGACGTCGGGGCAATCGTCCGCCCACCTCGAGATATCGAGCGATACAGAATGCCACTGCGTATCACAAGTCTCGTCCAGGCTCTGCCAGACGCCATGCCACTCCCCATCAGCCATAACGGAGACTGAGACTCGATACTGGTCCGCCGGACCCACGTTCATCCACCTCTTAAACGAAAGAGTCGTGCAGGAGAACCCCTCGCATGAGAACGCCGGCGAGGTCAGGAAGAACCGCTCATCCGGGCCCGAGACGTCGCCCGAGAGGTCTGTCCCGTAAACCTTCTGACCCGAGTAGGCCAGGTCTGGCCCCGGGCCGCCGTTGACAGCGCCACCGCGGCCCTGCGGCACGCCTCGCTCCCAGCCGCCGCTTGCCTCAAAGCCCCCATCCTCCTCGAAATCCCACGACGTCACGGTCCGGGTCATGTCGAGGCCGACCGGCACCTTGATCTGGACCTGCCGGTGAAACCCCTGAGCCTCAAGATCGATAGTAAGCGGCACGATCTCGGGCAGCTCCTCTCCCAAGACAGCGACCGCATCAAAACTGCACTCCCCATTTGAAAGCCGAGCCAGCGGGTCCATGCCCTCAAAATAGATAGTTGGTGAGACGATCGATACGAGCGGCGAATTGCTGAGGCACGAGACCGCAACAGGGCCGGTCTGTTTGACCGAAAGCGATTGCAGCGAGAGCTCGAGCGTAAAGCTCTCGCCAGCGCGGATGATGCCGTCAGGTTCCTCCTCGAGAATCGCAGATTGCAGGACGTCTATCCAGTGGCCGGATGCGCGAATGGCCTGAATGCAGCTTTGTAGGTTCTCCTGGCATAGCTCATCTATCCTATCCTCGCTTTCATAAAAGGCGTCTCCAACCTCAAAGGTCAGTCCGAACACCTTGTTATCGAGGCCCAGTCCCGCATAGTTCCAGTCGTCAAACTCACCATTGGCTGGACAAGACTCGTGGACCGCCGTGTCCCCATACGTGTAGCCGCTCTGTGAGGAGATGATGCTGGCAAACCTCGCCTGAAGCACGTGGTCTGGCGAGCGCTCGTCGCAATAGGACCAGGGATAGAAAAGAACGTTCCCCAAGCTGTGAAACGATAGCGAGACATCGTAGCCCGCCTCCCTAAGCGACCTCATCGCCTGCGTTTCTGGCTCAGAAAACGGGCTGACGCCGCGATATGTCTCGTCCGAGGTTATAGGCGACGACCCGATGTCGTCACACCCCCACATATAGCTGTAATTGCGGTTGAGGTCCACTCCGAACGTCCCATCGAGGTTGTCCCGCATGTTCTTCCGCCAGTCCGAGCCGTTCTCGACGCGGACATGCCCGTCAGGGTTAAGCATTGGAACGAAAACGACGCGTCTGTGGTTCAGCAGGTAGGTGACGTCGGGGTCTGTCCCATATTGCTCGAGCAAGTAGTTGAGCGCGTAGAGGACGACCTCGGTCGAGATGATCTCCCGACCATGGTGAAGCCCGACCAATAGGCACGTGCCCAACGGACTGTCCTCAGGCTCCGCGCCCGACACAATTGCGGCGAGCAGCTCTCTTTGTTGAATGCTCTGCCCAATCGATTGCACCACCATCAGCTCTGGATACTGGGATTCAAGCGTCCTGAGCTCCTCTTCTGTCTCCTCGTATGTATGATACTTGCCCATGTCCGAGCCGAGCGACCTGAGATTGCGCGTCAGGTCATCGTCAAGGACGACGAACGCCACGCCGGCGTCGGTGAGCAGTTTGAGACCTTCCTCGCTAACTATCACGACGGGCCACGAATGGACGCTAGGGCCGGCCAGCTCGATGCTCGGCGGCCTGCTGTCATAAAGCTGCGCGAGCTCTTCGGGCGAAACTGCCAGAACCATCTTGCGGGCGCTCTGCGCAGCTTCAATTGGCCAGGCAAGAAGCCATGTAACGGCAAGAATAACCAAAAACGCCGTCAAGGCCAGCCGAAGTCGATGAGTGTGAAACGTCTTCACCAGCCTAACCAAACTCGCTCAAACAACCCTTCCCAAGCACCTGATAACCTCGCGCGATGAGCGGAACCGCGAGAGAGCTATTCTCCTAAGCACCATATCGCCGGCGAGTATAGCTGATAACAGAAAAATCATCCATACCGAGGGGACTGGGAAGCCTGCCGGGCACAAGCGGCGATATAGATGTATGAGGCTATTATTATAACCCACTGCTTCAGCTGTGGGTTTAGGAGAGCTGAACATCCTCCCTTGGATTCTCAGATGAGGATTTAGGAAACGCTACCATTATAGTAACCCCCATCTTCAGATGGGGGATCTGGGCCAGTCGAACCTCATCCTCTTTCCTCTTCGAGTGAGGTTTTTGCGGAGGGAGGATGTGCGCGCCGAGGCGTCTTCAGACCACCCGAATGAATTCGGGTGTTAATATAATAAGAGCTATCTATATGGCCGTGTTGAAACGCGGTCGAGCTGACAAACTCTGCACACAATCTCGCCCTACACCCCACAGAATCCCATCGGAGGCGTAACTGTCGGGCCCCGTGCGATTGTTGACAGGCCGCTGCCGCTGCCGCATCATCAGGAGGGTAATTTGTGGAACATGCACACACTTATAGAGGTGTACTCGCGGGGAGTCTGGATGTGAGTATCTCCCGGAAGGATTTTCTCAAGGCGTCGCTTGCGTGCGCAGCTTGCGCTTTCGTAACACCGACATTGGCGAAGTCGAAGGGCCTTTTTCGCGGGTCTAGCCCCTCAGCCGGCAACCTCACGAAACACAAGGCACTGAATTACACGAAGCTTAAGGGGAAGATGGTACACTGTGACCTCTGCCCACGAGGCTGCATAGTGCCGGACGGCGGACGAGGTTACTGTAGGGTGAGGGAGAACGATGGCGGCGATTACTACCTGGTCGTCTATGGCCGCCCGTGCACGGCGCACGTTGACCCAATCGAGAAGAAGCCCTTCTACCATTACTTGCCCGGAACATCTGCTTTTTCCCTCGCCACCGCTGGGTGCAACATGTGCTGCAAGTTCTGCCAGAACTGGCAGATATCACAACCGAAGCCTGAGGAGCTCGAGAGCTTCGCGCTTTCACCCCAGGAGTGTGTGTCCAGCGCAAAGGGAGCCGGCTGCCCGACGATCGCGCTCACCTACACTGAGCCGATCGTCTATTACGAATACACGCTGGACATAGCGAAGGCCTCGCCGGCGGCGAACATTGGGACGGTGATGGTCTCGGCGGGCTACATAAAGACGAAACCGCTCGAGGACCTTCTTGGGCACCTATCTGCCATCAAGATCGACCTGAAGTCCTTCAGCGACGATTACTACCGAAAGGTCTGCGACACGACGCTTGCGCCCGTCCTGGACACGCTCAAGACAATCAAGGCATCGGGAGTGTGGCTGGAGATCGTCAACCTTGTCCTCCCGACGCTGAACGATTCGGACAGCGAGCACAGGCAGATGTTCGAGTGGGTAATCAAGAACCTGGGGGACTCGGTGCCGGTACATCTTACGCGATTTCACCCGATGTATCAGATGCGGAATCTCCCGCCGACCCCGAAGAGCACGCTGCAAAGGCTGCACAAGCTCGCAAAGGATGTCGGCCTGAAGTTCCCCTATATTGGGAACGTGCCCGGCGACCCAGCGTCAAACACCTACTGCCCGCAGTGCGGAAAACTGTTGATAAGAAGAAGGGGATTTGCGATACATAACGTCGGTATAGTTAATTCGAGGTGCAAGTTCTGCGGCAAGCCTATTCCGGGGAAGTGGTCTTTGAAGCAAGCACAGCAGGAGAAGGTCAAAGTTGGCTGATTTTAACAAACCCTACCTGGAGAGAGTTTTAAAGCCGCTCTTCTCTGTCCTGGGTCAACCGAAAGCTGCCGACCTGCTTTTCGAGAGTTTCGAGGAGCTGGGACTGTCGCCCTTTACGCTCGATGCGTCCGGATATCACGAGCTCGTGGTGTCGCTTTACGGCCGACTCGCGGAAGATAGACTTATCGATAGTAAAACGCTCAAGCACCTCAGCAGCAACTGGGACCTTGACAAGGTTCCCGAATCGGAGGTCTTGGGCAGTGAATCAGACAGTATTGGGCGCACGGTCGTCCTTCCTGCCGATCCGAAATCGATGTGCGAGACCGTTTCTGGTGCTGTCCTCAAAGGCACGTTGGCCAAGTTTCAAGTATCAGACCAGTCAAACGAGATGCAGAGGAACGTTTCGAACGCCATGGGTCTCATGACGAACTCGATCTCGAAGCTGAAAGAGGCATCGACGGACCTTTATTCGCACCAGACGGGCGCTTTTCTCGCCGCTCAACTTGAGCGATACGAGCGGATGACCGCGTTCAGCAGTCAGATTAATACAGTAGATATGCAGCGACTAAGGGAGAAGATAAAGCTTCTGCCTGACGTGCTGGCTGTTGACAACGTGGCGATGTTTGTGGCGGACGAAAGCGGAGCGTTTGAGCCGTTCTACATCAGCATGGAAGAGGTTGCGGAAGATTTCAGCGTGGGGCTGCTTCTCGCCTCGCTTGCTGAGGAGGCCGGCAAGAGGCGCGGGGTGGTATCTGGTTTTGAGGAGGCGTTGGCCGACATCTACCACGATTCGATTGCTTCCGCAGGCATCTCGCCGTTTTGGGTGGCCTTTCCGCTACTTGTTGAGGACACTTTTCTTGGCGCGGTGATCGTGTTCGGCGAGTCGAGCGACATCTATACAGAGGACGAGACGAATGCGATCATGCGGGTCTGCAACCACCTCGCGAGCGCACTACAAAGCTGCATTCACTACAAGAGTGTTAAGAACCTAGAGGAACGGCTTGACAGCGAGCTGCGTGGCGTAGGCACTGTGCAAAAGAGGCTTTTGCCTGAAGTGCTGCCTCAGCTTCCTGGCTGCGAGGTATGGGCCTTCTATCAGCCTTCCGGAAGAGCCAGCGGAGACTACTACGACGTCGTGAAAACACCGGAAGGCACGCTCTCGTTCATCGTGGCGGACGTGTCCGGACACGGGGCGCCGGCCGCCGTCGTAATGTCCATGAGCAAGACCGCTTTCAGACTTTTCCTGTCCCAGGGAACGTCCATCGAGCGCATGTTTCCCAAGTTCAATGACTACCTCTGCGATAACCTCAGTGCCGACATGTTTGTTACGGCAATGGGAGGCAGCATCGACGTCGCGGCTGGCCTTCTGCAATACATATCCGCTGGTCACAGCCCTGCCATACTCTCGCAAGCAA
>DATLAJ010000017.1 GCA_035527515.1 bacterium | reverse complement strand
TCGACCTTGCCGATTGCGTCCTCTTGCTCGCGCCACCAAGCGTCTAGGTTTGCGCCGGACTTCACGAAATCGGTTACATCATGGCTGGGCAACCTGAACACCTGGATGTTATCAAACTGCGATTGCCATTTCTCGACCATGTTCGAACCGGCCTCGTCGCCGTCCGGTATCAAGACCACACACTCGAACTTCTGGACCAGCGCTTTTAGCTCGTTGCTGATGGCCGTGTTTGATCCAACCGCTGCGACCGATAGCCCGAGCTCTTGAAGCACCAGGCCCGCGTCGAGCTCACCCTCGACTACACAAAGCGTCTTATCATCCACTGGCAGGAAGTAGAGGTCTTTGCTACTGCCACCGACAGCCTTATATCTTTTTTCTTTGCCTTGTGGCTTCAGGCGTCGGACGTTGACACATACCACCTCACCGTCCACGAGCCAGGGGATTGTTATGCCTGCTGCAACTTTCGACCCCGTCGTGCCAAACAGTCGCCCGTTTAGCTCATTGTATCCGAGGCGCATTGTCTTGATTGTGTCATTGCGCAGGAGCCGGCCACGCAGGTATTCAAGCGCCTGTTTCCCCTTATCGGTCCACAGCCGCGCCTCGCACTCCCTGACGAGCTTATCGGCCAGCTTCGCCCAGGCGAGACGCTTCTGTTGCTCTTGTTCTTGGGATAGTATCGGCGTCGTCCTGGGCGGCTGCGTCTCACCGAGGTATTGTTTCGCTTCGGGGAAGCTCATACCCCGCCTCTCTTGCAGGTAGGAGTAGATGTCGCCGCTTTTGTCACATTGCCGGCATGCCCAGCGGCCTTTCCCGTTGTGGTCCGGCTGGACTCTGAATCTGTCCTTACCTCCGCAGAATGGACACGGGCCATGCCATTCCCCGCCCGATGTGCCCGACACCTTCTTCAGCTGTATGCCGTCACGGCGCACCTCATCGACTAGATTCATAATCCCCCCCTCGCCATCGCGATTTGGCCGAAGACCGTCAGAAGCGCAACGTCCAGAGCTTGGTCCAACGTCCTGTCAACGAGCTGTTGGTCAATGTCCACCGGCGTGCGGCGTTGACAACCGTGAGCTGGCTGCTCTATGTTGCTTATACACAGATTGCTTGGGGCCGACGGAGCGCTGACTAGCGAAAACAGTGCCCCGCGCGGCCTGCCTTTTTGGCTGGTCATTGCGCCGCCTCCCGTCCGAGCTCCGAGATCGCCTGTCTCTCGCACGTGCTACCTCGACTCGACATGCTGCTGCTCATAGGTCCTACCCTCCCCCGCCCCGTCTCTCCATTGGCACATGCCCGTCCTTGATCATCTCTTCCATGTCCTTACGACGAAAACGTATGGTACGGGAGTCACCAATCCTGACAAAGGGCAGCGCGTGCCTTTGCACCCTCTCATAGATCGATTTAACGCTCAGGCGGAGATAGTCCGCGACTTCGCCCGCGGTCATAAGTTCTTTACTCATCACGATTTCTCCTGTAATTATAATTTGTGACGAACTATGCTTCACTCGCCATGCGAGTCCGAATAGGAGACTATCAAACTATATTGTCCCGTGTCAAGTGGCAAATAATGCCCTTGTAGAGCCAGAACATCACCGAGAGAGAAAATATGAGATACGTGCGAAATGAATTATTACACGTCGTTGAGACGACGCCTATCCCTGAGTTGCTGCGGTTGCTTGACGACCAGAGGAACCTGCCAGACTCCAAGTCCAAATATACGAAACGAGAAACAACACTACTGTGGCGGCATATTCGGCAGATACTGGACAGCAAATTCGAAGAGCCGGATGATATGCCTGCTTCATACTCCTTTACGGGATACGAGCCAGTGGAGATGCTGGAGGACCTTTACCGTGATCGCGCCTTAACTCAATGCGATAGATACTTCCGCTGGGACGCCATAAGAGCGATGCTCAACGCCCGGCTCGTCCCGCCCACACACAACGACCCACTCCTTTTTTCCCTTGAGTTGATCCAGACCTCTATCTCCAGCTATCGCCTTCGTCCTTTGCTTGAGCACGAGAGTAGCCGTATCTTGCTGAAGGCGATAAGGAAGCGGCTACCTCCATCAATACGCCGAAGCGAGAAGTCGCTTTACATCTTTTGGAACGAATATATTAAGATCCCCAATCCCTTCGACCGCAACAGAAGACCATCTTTGAGAGTATACGAACTGGGCCGAAACAGCTTCAGACAGGTTCTCAAGAGTTTCAACGAAGACCACATCGAGCCCAGAACGGAAGATGCAAAGTGGATCACATCCGATGGTCGGATCGACGATCCCTATTATCCCATCAAGCTCTATACAGCACATTACATGTGCGAAGGCGAATTCCTGCCACCCACCAAGCTCGACCAGATAGGCAACAGGGATTACATTGAAGTCAATCTCATCGACGCGTTACTCAATTTCATGCGATTTCCACCCCGAGGCACACCACGCAGGTTGGCATGGCGTAAGTGCGAGGAATGCGGCCATTTATTTTGGGAGATTCGCGCCTCGGACCGCTTCTGTTCAGACGACTGTAGATACGCCTGGCATAACGATCGTCGCAAAGCTAAGAGCCAACAGGAGGATGAGCACCATGCCTAATGAGAAACGCACCACGAGAGAAAGAGGACTCTTCAAGCGAGGCAGGATCTGGTGGGTTTGCTACAAAGATTATCAAGGCAATTATCGCCGTGAATCAACTGGTCATACCTCCAAGAAAAGAGCAATGGAGTGCCTGGCAGCGAGGCGTGTCGAGCGGTCTGACTACAAGTTCCATGGGAGAAAGCCGCCTTGTGACTTGACATTTCGGCAGCTCTGCGACCGATTTCTTAAGTGGTCAAAGAGTGAAAAAACAGCAGCCTCGTATGAGCGGGATCTCAGCTTAACGGCCAATCTCTGCAAAGTGTTTGGAAAGCGACCTGCAATTAGCATAACGCGAGAAGACCTTGACCGCTATCGTATGGCGCGCAAGCAAGAGGTGAGCGGCGCCTCTGTCAATCGTGAGATGAGCTGTTGCCGCCGTGTCTTCAACCTAGCAATCGCTTGGGAACTGCTTGAGCACAACCCCGCCTCGCATATTGGCATGTTCACCGAAACCCGGCGTATGAAGTTCCTGCGAATAAAAGAGCAACGACAGTTGCTTGTGGCCTGTCGAGAGAGCAGACAACCTCTATTGTATCCGATAGTCGTATTGGCACTGACGACAGGTTGTCGTCGAGGCGAGCTCATGGCATTGCGATGGCGGCACCTTGACCTTGCGAGCAAGACCTTAACCGTCGAGACATCCAAGAACCACCTTCCCCGGACAGTCCCCCTATGCCCCCAAGCCGTGCATATATTGCAGGGGTTGCCACGTGGGGCTGAGAACGACAAGCTGTTCCCCGTTGGTGACATCAAGAAGAGCTATGCGGGTGCCTTGCGACGAGCAGGCCTTGTGGGCTTCACCTTCCACGATTTACGGCATACCGCAGCATCAACGTTGGTCAATCAGGGCGTTGATCTGCTCACTGTCCAGCGGCTACTCGGACATGAGAGCCTTGCCATGACATTGAGATATTCACACCTGACAGACCGTAAGCTTCGTGATGCCGCGAATCAGATGCCGGACATTGTGTCGCAAGACGGTATGTCCGCAAGTGAGACAAGCGTTGGCCGCGTGAACGAAAAGACACACTGACAACACACTACATTTACTGGGCGTTCGCTTGTAGGCTATATGGCTGGTCTGCGAACTATGCCCTCAGGCCTTACAAGCCGGGGGTCGCAGGTTCGAATCCTGTTCCGCCCAAGCCATTTAGCCGCCTTCCCGGCGATTTCACCTCTGAGTCGCCGCCGAATTCCTATAGCCGCACGAGCGCTCACGAGGCGCGACGAGAGAAGACCTTACGCAGCAGCATCTGCGCAAGCCTAAAGCTCAAAAACAGACCCTTTCTGACGATCGACGGCCGGACAAGCCTTCGCACATAGCATAGATACTTAAGCCACGAATGTTCGGAGACGCCATAGTGTCTTGCGACGGAGGAAACAGGCGGGAAACACCTCCCCCAGAAGCGCCTCAGCCTTAGCGAGGGCTTGATGTCGCGGCGCAGCAGGGAGGTGAAAGCGAAGCGCTTGACGTCGTCGGGGCGGTCTCTGATGAACTCCATGGCGATGGTGGACCAGTCATGGGCGTCCGGACCATCCCCGGGGCGAAGACCGTCAAGGACTTCTCTCGGGACTTGGGTGCCGAGCAGAACCTCCGCCAGTCTGAAGTAGCTGTAGCAGTATCCTTCTATACTGGAAAACGAGGCGACACGGTGAAACTCCGACCAGTCAAGGTCCCCGCCGTCGCTACGGATTATCGCATTAATGTCGCACACGGACTGCATAGTCAAGAACGAGCCGTTCCAGACCTCACGTGTGAAATCATGCTGCGCTGTGTGCAGGCAGACGTGATAAAGCCGGTGCTCAGCCGACGGGACCAAGACCGAGCTCTTGCCGAACTTGTGAGGCCTGGCCAGCTCCCATAATCTCGCATCTGCGGACTTGAACTTACCGCTCAGCCGCCAGTGCAGGTCAAGCATTATGGTCTGCCCAGAGGGATTCACTCTGACCAGAGGCGGAAACGTCTTGTCTCCCTCCCTGCGTTTTCTAAGCATGTCTTGCCTGGATTTGGGAACCTCGAAGCCCGCCTTCATCAAGCTTTCTGCGGCTTTTTCCAGATCATTAGGCCGAACCAAGAAATCGAGGTCCCCAAACAGCCTCAGGCCGGGGGATGAGTAGTTCAACATGGCCACGACTGGACCTTTCAAGAGCATCGCATCGACCCCGCTCTCGCTGAAAACATTGATTATCGAGGGGAGCTCACGAGCCAATACCCAGAACTCGTTCCGAACTACCGCCGACAAGAGCAAAGCGTTGTATTGCTGCAAGAGGTCGGCCGGAATGACGGTTTGGTCAGCAAACGCCTTGAGGTTGAACGCAATGATGTGGCCGAGTCTGAAACGATCGCACATCTCCCCGAAGCGAGCCCAGTTGGGCTTGCCAGCAGCTATTTCAGTTACGCGATTCCTGTCCGTCTCGTCCAGCTCGCGGCGCAGCAGCAGAAGTAGCAGCTCCTCCTCTGGCCGAAAAACTCCTCTGAAGGAACGCATCCGATTGTGGCGCCTCGTCACAAGAACTTAGGTGAATATCGAACAAGAGTAGCCGCCGCGAAACCACGACTCAACGTAAACATTATCGTTGTGGGGACGCGACAAATTAACCCACAAAAGTAATACTACATTCCCCCTGAATCGCAAAGCCGAAACTGCTGAGGAGTGTCGTATTCCGAAGCGCTGGTGTTACGGTCCTCGAATCGCTGTGCTAGGGTGTCTCAGGCCGCCATGAACCAGTCCATATCGAGACCGTGCCCCCAGAAGAGGTATGGGCCAGTGTTGTGGTGCCACTGGCTGTTCTCGGCTCTTAGAGGAAACAGCCAGCCTGGGCAATGCTCGCCCCACACCTGGCAGAGCTCGTCCCCAACCGGCCGGCAGCGAAGAAGTGCCTCTGGGCGAAGCTAGAGGTTTGAGCTAGAGCTTCTCCCAATCGGCTTTATCGATTCTGGCTTGCCGTAGTATCCTGACGAGCAGATCTTTGCCTATATCGCTCCTATGAGGGTTGGGGGTACGGAGGGTGACGTCATCTTTGATCATGAACAGGTGCTTTCCTCCGGAGAATGGTCCCTTGAAGCCATATTGGCTCAAGTATCCGATAAGGTCCTTTCGCTTGATCGGGCCCAGCCGAGGCATCAAACCACTTCTTTCACAGCCAGCAGGAGCCCATTGACAGTTGGCAGGGGGATGTTCTTGGACACGCGGAACAGTATCCATTCCTCCAGAACCTCCTCCAACTCATCGCGGCAGCCTTCGAGTGTTTGAGCATTGGCCCAAACGCCGTCAAATCCGGGTATCTCGCCGTAGAAAGTGCCGTCGTCGGACAGAATCTCATACTTGGCCGCTTTCATGGCCGCTTTAATGTAGTTCGTCAGCATTCCATTCAAATACCACTTCTGCGAGATTCGAGCAAGCATCAATAATGGGGAGTTTCCGTAAAGCAGAGACGGACGAAAAAGGAAAAAGGGGGAAGGGCGGGCAGGACACCCGACACCGGCACGGCGGCCATGCCCTGCGCGCTAGCGGTGTCGCACGCCTCCAAGCAGCCTGGCGATGGCAGAGAACAGCTGGTCGAGCCGCATATAGATGAAGCCGAACGTGTAGAACAAGAATCGAGGTTTTTGGTGCAGCCGCGAGCATTTTGCACAGAGACTGATCTGGCTGAGGTCTCGTTTGACCATGGCATCTCGCATCGCTCGGAGCCTGTCTCCGTTCCAGACATCCATAAGCGATTGTGTCTTCAGGTCGCCCACGACGCACTCGGCCTCGAGGTCACGACAGCAAGGGACAACGAGGCCATCGCACGTTATAGCCAAACTTGTCCAAAGGTGTGAACACGGCCTCCAGCGCCTCGGCACTCGGTGCGCCTCGCCCAAATCCTCGTGGGCTGTTGCGAAGGCTCCCGACCAATTGTGAATCTCAAGCGAGCTGAAGCCCTTGACGGGGAAGCCGTGGAAGAGGGACTTGAGCTCCCTCATAGCTCTGGCCCTCTCCCTGTGCGACGCGCCAGAATCTGAGACTTCCTTGATCCTGACTATCGGTCTTGCGACGTTCAGCTCGGCTTTAACCTTAAGGAGTCCCAGGATGTTGGCATAGACCTTCTCCCAAGATGCCCCGAGGCGCACCTTCTCGAACGTCTTTTTGTCCGCGCAGAAGTCCAGGCGTATCGAATCCAGGCCCGCCTGAATGAGTCGTCGGCTAATCGGTGGCGAGAGGAGGGTCACGTTGGTGGAGAGCGTGGTCTGTATGCCCGCCTCCTTCGCCAGCCTTATCATCTCAAAGATGTTCTCTGCAAGCAGCGGTTCCCCGGCAAGATGGAGCGTCAAAAGAAGTGGCGGCGCCTCGTTGAGTTTCTCGAGGACCTGTCGATATAGATCGATCGTCATCTCGCCCCGTTCGCGTGTCAGACCCTCCCCTGTGGGGCACAGCGGACACTTGAGGTTGCAGCGATTTGTGGGCTCCAACCAGACGAAGATCGGCGCATAGGAAAGCCGCGTTCTGCCGAACTTGTAGGCCCAGAGGAACTTCGCAAGTCGTGCTGCGTATCTGCCCAAGTTACCAACCCACTAAAAGCTGTAACATTATTTGCCTGATCGTTTTGATGGCGGTAGTTTAATCGGAAGACACGCCGCATCAAAGTGATTCTTGGGCGAGACGCAAACTTGAGTGCGCCGAGAACATACAGAGTGACTGTGTTTGGTGTCAAGGGTTGCTTGTGCAATGTTGCCAGGGTTTTTGGTCTCGGATTATAGCATTTAGGATTGTGAGCATTCGGCGCATGACGGCGGTCAACGCGAGTTTTTTGGGCTTGCCGTTATCGAGGAGTCGGCGATAGAAATCGCGTAGTGTAGGGTTGTTCGTTGAGGCGCTTAGGGCAGCCATGTAAAGCGATGCTCGGACGTGTGCTCGGCCTCCGGAGACAAAACGTTTGCCACGGCGTTGGCCGCTCTCGTGAGCGAAGGGAGCCAAGCCGGCCAGTGCAGCGATCTGTCGTCGTGATAGGTTGCCGAGTTCGGGCAGTTGAGCAATTAGGAGATGGGCCGTGATGTCGCTGACACCGGGCACAGTTTTCAGGAGTTGTTCATTCGCACGCCACATCGGGCTGTTGCGGACCTGCTGCTCGATCTTCTCATCAATCTTCTTCATCTGCTTGTCAAGCCAGTGTATATGAGCTTCGATGTTTCGGCGGATCAACTTCGCACGAACGGTTTTCAAGCGATTCTGCTCGGCCACGCGATTATGGAGCAGTTGGCGTCGCCGTGCGAGCAATTTGGTCAGCATAGCCTGCGCCTCGCTGGGGAGTTTTCGAGGCGAGGGTTGAATTTTAAGGCCGAATTGAGCGATGCTCTTGGCGTCGATCGCGTCGGTTTTGGCGTGTTGTCCGAGAGCCTTTGCGAAGTCTCGGACCTGCTTGGGATTGACAATTGCGACTGGGATGTTAGCCTTTGCGAGGACGGTTGCGGGCAGGTTTTGGAGGCCGCCGGAGGCTTCCATGACGGCGAGGGTGATGCAGTCGGGGAATGGAAGATTCTTAATGGACAATAACAGTATCCTGTTAAAGGACATCTCCGAGCTGGTAACGGTCTCGCAGTCCGGCGAGCGCTGCAAACGAGGCGCGGGGTTGCGGGAGCTTGAGACCGTTCACGGAGGGGCGGTTGCCATTTCGGGCGACAAGATCGCCTGGGTGGGGCCCACGGCCGAGCTACCGGACGAGTTCCGCGAGGGTCCTGGCAAAGCCATCGATTGCCGCGGCAAGACCGTGCTGCCGGGGTTTGTGGATTGCCACACTCATTTTGTGTTCGCCGGCTCGCGCGAGGAGGAGTTTGCGGCACGATGCGAGGGAAGAAGTTACGCCGAGATCGCGGCCGCTGGCGGAGGCATCAAGAGCACAATGAGAGCAACTCGCGCGGCCGCGTTTGAGGACCTCTTGGAGACGGGGCGGAAGCGCCTCAACCAGATGCTTTTATTTGGGACTACGACTGTGGAGTGCAAGAGCGGCTACGGCCTCGACCTTGAGACAGAGGCGAAGATGCTGAAGGTCATGGCGGAGCTCGGGGGCATCCATCCTATCACGGTTGTCCCGACGTTCCTTGGGGCCCATGCGGTTCCGGACGGTATCTCGCGTTCTCGCTACCTGGCAGTAGTTCTGGAGAAGATGATCCCTTACGTGGCAGAGCATCGGCTTGCGGAGTTCTGCGATGTGTTCTGCGACGAGGGCGCCTTCACCGTGGACGAATCGCGCTTTGTTCTTAATCAGGCCAAGCAGTTCGGGCTGATCCCCAAGATACACACTGACCAGTTTGCCTCGATAGGTGGTTGCGGAGTGGCGGCCGAGGTCGGGGCGATTTCAGCGGACCATCTGGACGTGGCCCGTCCGCGCGACATCGAGCTCTTGGCCGCAAGTGACATCGCGGGAGTCTTGCTGCCAGGGTGCGTGTTGTTTCTCGGTCTCTCCAAATACGCCCCAGCGAGGAGGATGATCGACTCGGAGCTCCCAATCGCCCTCGCCACGGATTTCAACCCCGGCTCCTGTAATGTCCGTTCCATGCCGCATATCATGACGATCGCCTGCACCATGATGCACATGCATCCTTACGAGGCGATCGCCGCCAGCACACTGAACGCGGCCTATGCACTTGGCAGGTCGGACCGAATTGGCAGCATCGAGAGGGGCAAGATTGCAGACCTTGTCCTCTGCGACGCCCAAAGCGCTGTAGAGATTCCCTACCAGTTTGGCGTCAATCTGGTGAATACCGTTATCAAGGATGGTGTGATCGTCGTCCGCGACGGCCAGCTGGTGTGAGCTAGTGGACGATGAGTCGCTGATAAAAGAAGCCTTACACGAGGCACGGAGTGCATTCGCGGAGGGTGAGGTCCCGATAGGCGCCGTCGTGGCAAGGGACGGCCAGATTCTGGGTCGTGGCCATAATTCCAAGGAGAATCTCTGTGACCCCACAGCGCACGCGGAGATACTGGCGCTTCGTCAGGCCGCCCAGTTCACCGGCAGTTGGCGGCTGACAGGCTCGACTCTATATGCGACTGCCGAGCCGTGCCTCATGTGCCTCGGTGCGGCGCTTCAGGCAAGGGTGGGCACGATAGTCTTTGGCTGCGAGGAGCCGAAGTTCGGGGCGGTCCGGCTGCTTGCCCGGGACAGTATTGTCAAGGCCGGCAATCACGCGCTTATCGTGCGGGGTGGCGTTCTTGCGCAGGAGTGTGCAGAGATACTCCGCGACTTCTTCGAGACTAGAAGGCCGTGAGCACTGATTGTACTTCGGGCGAACAGATCATTTCACCCTAGATTTGCACAAGAATCTTGGCAAGGCATTCAACCATGCCCCTATAATATATATAGACGACCGCGTCAGACCGCTCAAGCAGCAGACCATCAAGACCGCGTGCTAGTCCAATACGTTCTCAATCGGAGAGTAGTGCCAGAGCAAGGGATAAGCCGGATTCTGTTCCCGCCGGCGATTACCCGTCGGCGGGCGGCGGCCATTTATCTGGGACGCCGGTTCCCCGACGCCTCCTGCGACCCACCCGGGGCTCGCGCGGGCCGCGCTCAAACGCCCCTGTATTTGGTCTTGCTCCGGGCGGGGTTTACCTAGCCAGCCCGGTCACCCGAGCCGCTGGTGAGCTCTTACCTCACCGTTTCACCCTTGCGTTCGCCTCACGGCGAGTTCGCGGTCTGCTCTCTGTTGCACTTTCCGTGGGGTTTCCCCCCCTGGGAGTTACCCAGCGCCCTGCCCTGCGGAGTCCGGACTTTCCTCCAGCACGTGAAACACGCGCCAGCGACCGCCTCCCCAACTCTGGCGAGGCGCAAACCTAACCTAAAACTCTCCAGGGATCAACTACTCCAAAACCACCCGATAATCAGATTGATCGTTTCTGAAGTTGAGCTCTGAAGCTGGCTGCCACATAGACACGGGAGTTCATGTCGACGGCCGAGTTGCTGCTTCTTTCACCTAACGGGTGCGAACGGAGGGGTGCAGGCTGTAATCCCCGATAGGGGATACCGTGGGTAGCCCGTGCGTGCAACGCAACGGGGAGAGGGATTGTGGCGCTATTCGCACCGTCAGGCTACGCCTGCGGCTACCCATGGTCTGCCCTTCGGGCACGAGCTTCTGCCCTCCAGCCGCGAGGCAGCCGCAACGTTCCCCGCTCCAGTCTGATTTCTGGGGGACTCCCGAAGAATCAGGCCCAGCCATGCGTTCTGCTCTCACTAAGGTGCCCGTAGCAGAGCGGCTCGACTAGCGGAAACTCTCCTAAGAAAAAAGTGCTTGACATGGCAGCTATCTTGTGTTATAGTTAGATTTGTGGGGGTTTTGGGCGAGCTGAACTCTGCGCTACAGGGGCAAGCAGCGAAGAGCGTTTGGACGGAGTTGCCTCTTGAAGCTCCGTTTCGTGTAATGTGCTCCTAGTGCTCTCGAAGTTCACTCCTGCTAGTTGGCTCGCCCAGACTCTCCCCACTTAGAGTTTTCTTAGGTTGCATGCGAAGCAGCCTGATAGATGAAGGCGAATAGCGAAAGGGGTAATGCCTAGAGAATAAGGCCCAGCGCACGTTAATCACCAAACAGCAAATGGCGAGGCGATGAGTTGTTTTGTCACCAGCCGGAAACGTCTAATGTCAACGGCGCGTCTATGCGCACAGCCTATCGGCGCCGCCGGCATTGGCAAATCACAAAGACAGGAGGTCTTTTTGATGAGAAGCAAACTTGTTTTCACACTGCTGATTTCAGTCGCCTTGGCCGTCGGCCTCGTCGGCTACGGCACAGCAGCAGACTATTACGTTGACGCAAATGCGACCGGCGATGGGCACGGTGACAGCTGGACTAACGCGTTCACCGCGATTCAGGAGGGGATCGATGCGTGTTTGGGCACATCGTCCGACACCGTCCACGTCGCGGAAGCCACCTACACCGAGAACATAACCCTCAAGAGCTACGTTGAGCTTCTCGGCGGTTATCAGACTGGCGGAACAGGCGATCGCGACCCGGAGACGTTCGTGACCACTATTGACGGCAGCGGGGCAGGGTCCGTCGTGACGGTCCAGCAACTAAGCGGCGTCACCATCGACGGTTTCACTATCACAAAGGGCTCAGCCGCAGTCGGTGGCGGGATATTCTGGTTCAGTGCTTCCGGCACGATCAGTGGATGTATCATCACCCTCAATACGGCTGACCAGTCGGGCGGGGGGATATGGTGCGCCACCAGTTCTCCCCTGATTTCGAAGTGCACGATCTCATGGAATGATGCAAACTACATCGGAAGTGGCGGAGGTGGGATCGCGTGCTGCGATGGCAGCTCAGCGAGGATCGTGGACTGTGACATTTCGTATAATATGACTCTCGGAGCCGGAGGGGCACTGCGTTGTTACAGCGGGGCCTCTCCAACACTCTCCAACTGCGCGATCCACCACAACACCGCCGCCGGCGCAGCAGGCGCATTTATCAACGCGGATAGGAGCGGCTTGACGGTGCAGAACTGCACGGTCGCCGATAACGGAGCGGGAGGAATATACTGCCGCACTACATCTCGAGCAAAGGTGACAGATTCCATCCTGTGGGCGAACGGCGGGGTCCAGCTTGGTGGTGACGGTGGATTCACTATCTCGTACTCCTGCATCGAGGGAGGCTGGAAGGGCCGAGGCAACATTAGCGGCGACCCGCTCTTTGTGGCAGGGCCACTGGGTGATTACTACTTAAGCCAGACTGCGACTGAGGAGAAAGAACAACAATATGACAGCCCTTGCGTCGATGCAGGCACCGGCACAGCGGCGAGCTGGGGGCTGGACACTTACACGACGCGAACGGACGCTGTTTGCGACAGTGGCACGGTGGATATGGGCTACCACTATGAGGCGACGGCCGACAGAGACGAAGATGGCGTGCCTGATGCTGAGGAAAACTGCCCGGACGTTCCTAATACTGATCAGGCGGACGGCGATGACGATGGCGTCGGCGACGTGTGCGACAATTGCCCCGACGATGCGAACGCCGACCAGGCGGACGCAGATAACGATGACATCGGCGACGCGTGCGATGCTGATGACGACAATGACACTATCCCTGATGCAAACGACAACTGCCCGAAGCATGCCAACACCGACCAGGCGGACGCTGACGAGGACGGCGTGGGCGATGCGTGTGACAACTGCCCGAACACCTACAATCCGGGTCAGGCGGACGCCGACGGAGATGGCGTCGGCGATGCGTGCGAAGAGGGCGGCGCTGACTGCGACATTGACGGCGACGGGGCCGAGGATGACTTGAACGACGTTGGCGCATACATCAAGACGCTGGGACTGGATGTTCTGCTCGAGGTAAAACTCGTTGGGATCCTCAAAACAGCCCAGAGATACTTCGACAAAAACAACGATGACGCGGGTTGTGGCCAGCTGGTGAAGTTCATGGACGAGGTAGATGGGGCGGGCGAGCATGCAGAGGACCTTAGCAAGGCTGTATGCTGCATCAACGACAAAGAAGGAGGTTTGGGCTGTGAGAACCTTACTGATTGGTGTTCAGAATGAGATAGCTAAATACGATTGAAAGGGGCTGATCCCTTAAGACAAAGAGGTTGCGCATAGGCGGGCGCGGGGCATGTAGGGGCGGCTCACGAGCCGCCCTAGCCTCATCGCATCGAACGCATAAAGGGGCGATTTGACATCTCGTCGCGCTGACGTTTTCTGGAGGTTGGCGACAAACGCGCGGGGCATGTAGTGGCAGGCCTTGTGTCTGCCCAGTTCGGAAAACGTGGTAGGCCCTCGAAGAAGGGCGGAGACAAGCCCCGCCCCTACACGACGGGGATGTGTTTGAACGCCATTTTATTATCATAACTGGACAGGGCAGGCACGGTGACCTGCCCCTACACGATGGT
>DATLAJ010000016.1 GCA_035527515.1 bacterium | reverse complement strand
CGCGTAGTTGCGAGGTGTTGAGTCTTCGTACTGGTCCCAAAATCGATCATCGCAGGAGAACCATGCGACCCCGTTGCTGTCGAACGCCACATCGGAGAGCTCCTGTGCCGACCAATCAGGCCTATACGCACTCCACCACCTCGTGCCGTCAAAGCGCTGAGCCCGGCGCTCATATTGGGACACAGACCAGATGATCCACACTTGCCCATCAGGGGCGATCTTGACCTTCGTTATCGAAGCATCGTTAACCTGGCGCCACTCCTCCCCGTCAAATACATAAAGACCCTCGTCCGTCCCGAACCAAACGTCGCCGTCCGGCGTGGGCGCTATGGAGTTGATTTTGTTAGGCAGCTCCCTATGCCACGGCCAGAAGGTCTCATACTTCACTCTGTCCCAGCGACAAAGGTAGGACGCATAAGGATCGTCGTGCGCATAGTCTTCCCAGTCTCCTGCAACCCAGACGGCCTGTCCTGAGTCAATACAAAGGTCCGACACCGAGCTCGCCGGCAACGGCTCAGACCCCCAAAATGTCTGAGACCCTCCCGCACCATAGCGCAGAAGCGACGGCTCGAGTTGAGGTGGACCAATCCCGAGGGGATCATTCCGAATGGTTGTGTCCGCCATCAACCACACACACCCGTCCTCTCCAAACCTAACGTCTTGGACATACTCCACGGGGACCGGAAGGTCACCGTAAACTCCCCACGTTTCATCCTGCGACAGAGACGCGACGCCTAATCTATAAAGCCAGTTCTTTATGCACCACTTAGTATTCCGACCGTCAACCCGAAGATAGAATCCGGTATCGCTTAGCCCGCTTTCAGGGGGAAGCTCGAAGGTCTCGAAACGGCCTTCGGCAAAGTAAAGAAGCCGCCCTGTCGCGGCCAGCCAAACACCACTTCTCAAGTCTGCGCCAATATCGATGATCGATTCCTCAAGCGTCACCCAAGATAGATCAGTGCCTTCGAATGTGAATAGCCTGCCGCCTCCCAAAGCCGCCCAGCCCTTGCCGCCCTTGCCTGCTACGCAAGACCAGCTATCCACCCACCAAGTGCCAGGTATCTCCCAGGAGTACCAATCGGATCCGCGAAACCTAATCATACGGCCGCCCCGCAGAAGGACCCACGCGTTGCCAGTATCGTCACTCGCGATGTGAGCCACGACTAGGCCACCGTACATAGCCCCCTGAAGCGCTCGCTCCTTCCATTCCCATTCTAGGCCATCGAACTGGAAGAGGCCCGGGTCAAACCTCCCGTAAGAACCTGACGGACAGGCCCACATGCTCCCACTTGTGTCAATCACCACCGAGCGGGCGCCTGGCGCGCCGCGCCAGTCGGCCGGCGTGAACTTGAGCCTCTGGCCAGTGTCTCCTTTGGTCAGGACAAGACCACCTTCAGTGCCGATCCATGCACAATCGCCCTGGACCGCGAGGCGGTATTGGTCGGTTCCGGATGTGTAGTTTATCACAAGCGGGGCCCTAACTTGGTCGGCGAAAGCCGACGCACTGCCCAGCAGGAAACATACGGCTAACACCAAACCCAGTTTCACATAACGTCTCCGCCTCATTAACCAAATCGACATGTCGCATTCTCCTCAACAAACTATATAATAATGCAGAATCACCACGTAATTGGGCCATCACCGCCGGAAGGCTCGGGCGGCTTGAGGTCCGGCATCTCGCACCAACCGGGGCCCGGATCTGGGCCAACTTTCTTCCACGCGCAGCTGTAGCCTTGGTTTGGATCCCCGAACTTGTCCGTCGCCATCTGCCATGCCGTCAGCATCTGGTCCGTCATAATCCAGAACGATATCCTGTAGCCAGTCTGGCCATAGTCATCGTCACAAAAGTAGCTGCTGACGTGTGCCTTCAGATCGGCGTTCAGTATCATGGCCCTCCTTGACGTAATGGTAACGCCTCAAGTTGCGACTTTCAACAGGAGACGAGGCCCCAAAATCAAATTAAGGGCAAGAGAGTTCATAAGATGAACATGTTTAGCGGCTCCCAACAGGCGATGATTGGGACCGCGGTCGGTTCGTGGGTTCCACCCGTTTGGCGCTTTGGAGTGCGGTCGCTCGGCGCCGCACTCCAAATGGCCACAGCTGGCTTGGCTCAATCTGATTTTTCGGGGGGTATTGGCACTTGTCCTGGCGGAGCCTAGCGACTCATGGGAACGAGGGCAGCTGGACACGCTCTATGACTTGAAGAGCCAAGTCGGTGCGGCCAACGGGAGGAATTAGATATGCCCCGACGACGCGGTCCATGCCGATGACTGACTGAAGCGCGTCAGCCGCGATGGCAACGCCCTGTCGTTTTGCCTCGTCTCCGGTCTTGGCCTGTTTCATGCGTTCCCTGACCTTTTTCGGTATTGACATTCCGGGGACCTCGTTGTGCATGAATTCCGCATTGCGAAAGGAGATGAGTGGTAGTATCCCGACGAAAATGGGTAGGTCAACATCACGGGATTGCTCAAGAAAACGCTCCAATGTTAAAGGCTCATACACAGGCTGCGTCATCGCAAAATGTGCGCCGGCCCTTTTCTTCGCAGCGAAACGGGCAAGCTCCTTCTCGAGGTCCATAGCGCCTGGGTTGACGCCGACTCCGATGAAGAATCCGGTCGGCTGATCGATGGGCTTGTCGGCGAGATCGACTCCGCAGTTGAGCTTCCGGGCCATGGCCGATAGCCCTATCGAGTCAATGTCAAAGACAGCTGTTGATTGGGGGTAGTCGCCCATCTTCGGGGGGTCGCCGGTTACGAGCAAAACGTTTCTCAAGCCAGCCACGTAAGCGGCCATCAGATCGGCCTGAAGGGCCACGATGTTCCTGTCTCGGCAGCAGAAGTGAACGATCGTATCGATGCCTACCTTCTCCTCTATGATGTGTCCGAGCAAGATGGGGCTCATCCTGGCCGACGCACGAGGGCCGTCTGCGATGTTTATCGCGTCAACGCCGGCATCCCTGATGGACCTCGCCTTTTCGATGATGCGGTCGATCCCGATGCCCCGCGGCGGACTGATCTCAACACTCACGGTGAAGTGGTTTCGCATGGCCAGCTCGAACCGCGTGGGTTCTCGCAAAACCTCGACTCTTTCTCTCTCCTCCGCCTCCACCTCAAACTGAACGTCAAACACCTCCGGGGCAATGCCCTTGTCGGACTTGACCGCATCAACGATCGCTTTTATGTGGGCCGGCGTCGTCCCGCAGCACCCACCAATAATCGAGGCGCCTTTGGCGATGAATCGCTTTGCGTATTCGGCCATGTACTCAGGCGAGCAGAGGTATATGTACCTCCCTTCGACAAGTTTGGGCGAGCCTGCGTTGGGCTGCGCCGAGATAAGAAGACCTTCGGTTTTGGCCATTCGCTCGATCGCGGCGAGCATCTGCTGTGGCCCTACGGAGCAGTTAAGGCCACCCACGTCAACCCTCTGCTCCTTCAAGAAGGCCGCTATCTCCTCAGGCTCATCGCCGTAGATCGTCGAGCCATCTTCAGTTACGGTCATCTGCGCGACGAGCGGAAGGTCGCACACCTCTCGAACAGCCTGTATGGCCAGCGACATCATTTTGAAGCTAGAGATCGTCTCGATCAGTATCAGGTCCGCGCCGGCGTTGGCGAGCGAGGAGGCCTGCTCTGCGTAGATAGACTTAATGTCGTCGGACGTAAGCATATCCTTCAACAGGACAGTGCTCTCGAGGCGCCCTATGGAGCCGGCCACGTAGGCGCGGCCGCCGGCAACCTGCTTAGCGATTGCGACACCTTTTGCGTTTATCTCCTGAGTCTTGGCCTCGAGGCCGTACGGTGCGAGCCTGTGCCTGTTGGCGCCGTAAGTGTTGGTTTCAAGGATGACCGCGCCGGCCTTCAGATACTCCGCATGAATCTCAGAGACCAAATGAGGCGCGGAGAGATTGAGCTCGTCGAAACATTGATTGATGTAAACGCCCTTTGAATAGAGCATCGTGCCCATCGCCCCGTCGCAGACCAGGACTCTTGTACGAACAGCGTTGAGAAAAGGTTCCTGCATCCATCACCTCGTCTATTGAAAACGGTCGCCCTTCAACTTGACACATCTGAAACCAATCGTCGGGCTTGTTGTCTTGGGGTCTGCTGCCAGACGAACAGCGCAGCGAAGCAGGTTTGGACCGGCGATGAACGAGCCGCCGCGAACGACTCGCAATTCGCCATTCTGGGGCCCTGTTGGGTCAATGCTTGGGTTGTTTGAGTAATAGTCCTTGTCGTAGAAATCCTGACACCATTGCGAGACATTGCCCGAGACGTCCAGAAGCCCAAGGCGATTCGGCGGCAATTGGCCTACGGACACCTTTCGCCGGCGCGCTCTGGACTTTATTATAAGCTCTGCCGGAAGCGAATCTCCCCAAGGGTATTTCTTGCGCTCAAGGCCGCCTCTGCACGCCCTTTCCCACTGCGCCTCGGTCGGAAGCTGACACCCTCGCCACAGGCAATACGCCGCCGCGTTGAACCACGAAACGGATGTTACGGGATAGTCGCCCTGTCCAGCAGGATACGTCCCGGAGGCCCAGTCGGCGAGGTAGTTGTCGTCAGCCTCGGCACGACCGTCGTAGGCTGTCGCTTTCAGAAACTCGAGAAACATCCTGTTGGAAACTGGCGCAACGTCGATCTCATAAGCGGCGACCTCAACGGCGTGGACAGGAGACTCGTCGGTGGCATCTGGCGAGCCCATTTGAAAGCTGCCGGCGGGGATCGAGACCAGATCGCCGGTGGCGGCAACCGGCTCGGTTACCGAGACCGGGATCGGCTCCCGCGACTTGGTCGTGTCCACCGGCGCTTTACTTGGCTCAGCTTCGCCGGCTCGCTGGCTCTTGCTCGCTTGCTTATCACGACGAACAAAGAACACAAACTGGCCCTCGCCGTACTCGACAAGGTGTCGGGCTTGAGGCGTCTGGCGGTTGCCTGATTCTTCCAGAACTCGGTCTCGAACGAAGAAATAGAGATCGTCAGAGGTTATGATACCGTCGTTATCGTGGTCGGCGAAACCCTCAAGTCCCTTCAACAGATACCTGCTGAACAGGCTATTGCCTCCCCACTCCTCCTTACCCTCGAACACTTCCTCGTCGGACTTGCCCGCGGTCAAGATTCTCACGCAAGGGTCCCTGAGCGCTTGATGCCTCGGCTTGGGAGGTATCGCTGATCTGGGGCGGAGGCCAGCCAACCCACTGAAGCAGCAGTCGAGCACAAACAGAGTGTGTTTTGCGCAGATTACACTCGCAGCCTCTTTTATCTCCTCCACTGAGATACAGGAACTGTGAATCTTCTCAAGGTCCCCGTCGAAAGGCACAAGGTAACCACGCCAGTCGCTGTTTCTATGTCCCTTTCGGACCCTTCGGCGTTGGCCGTGGCCAGCAAAGAAGATAAGGACACGGTCGTTGGAAGTCATCGCGGGGTTGGCTCCCAAAAAGTCGTTCATCAGCTCCAGGATTCGCTTCTTTGTCGCTTGCTCATTAAACAGCGTGAAGGTCTTATCTTCATCGAAGAATGTCCTCGCTTTGAGGAACTTCTGAAGCGACTTGGCGTCGTTGACAGCATATTTGAGAAACTGGGCGGCTCGGCTATTGTCTATCCCGATCAGAAGCGCCCAGCTGTTCTCGTACAGAGATTCAAATGAAAGCGATTGCTCGTCCGCTGCAACATCGACCGTAACCTTCTTCTGCTCAACTAGACGCATCCCGACCATGAGCTGCAGCAGAATCTCGTTACGGCCATCTTCCAATGGAATATGCTGCTTGAACGGGGAGCGAGTCTGAGGCAGAACGTTGAAAGATGAGTACAGACGCCCGTTGACCCTCAGCGCCATACGGGCTTGACTCTCCTTGTGAGGGCTCCCCCGAACCCAGCCGATCAGCTCGACATTTCGACTGGCCATTCTCTCCCCATCGGTTGGGTAGATGAGACGGATGGCGTCGTCCTTGACTGAGGGGCCTTTACTGTCCCGCAATGCTCTTTCCCCAAGACAGCTTCTGTCGCAGTATCGAGTAGTAATCGGTCTTGAGGCTCCGGATCAGCCTGAGCTTCTCCATGGCCTTGTAGATCAAGACCTCGTCGCCGTCGAA
The DNA here is from genome assembly GCA_035527515.1 of bacterium. Taxonomy (NCBI): domain Bacteria; species bacterium. The sequence goes on along the minus strand of DATLAJ010000016.1, from coordinate 14,529 downwards.
TAGCGGAACCGCATCCTGCCCGTCAATAGTCAGGATGACTTCCTGTCCCCTGGAAAGGAGTTGAGCTTTGATGACGACGTTGTCTGGCACCACGATCGGGCGATTTGTCAAGGTATGTGGACAGATGGGCGAAAGCACCAGAACGTGCGTCGAAGGGTAAAGTATTGGGCCACCGGCCGCAAGAGAATAGGCCGTTGAGCCAGTCGGCGTTGCTACGATGAGCCCGTCTCCGCGGAAGTGGGCCACGAACGCATCGTCAACGAAAGTCTTGATGCCGATCATCCTCGCTATCGCGGCCTTGTTGATCACGAAATCATTGACGGCGAAGAACGTTTTGGGCTTTCTCTGTGCACCGGAGACCCGCGCACGAACTGCTATCCGCTCATCGAGTTTGAAGCGGCCGTCGAGTATATCGGCGAGCAAAGAGAAAAGCTCACTTGCCGTAAGCTCCGTCAGAAAGCCCAGGTCCCCCACGTTGACGCCGAGGATCGGAACTGCCAGCTCGGGCGCGATTCTGGCCACGCTGATCAACGTGCCGTCCCCGCCGAAGACTATGACCATGTCGGCGCCGTTTAGAACGTGCTCCCTGGGCATCTTATCAACGTTCGAGGCCACCATGTGAGCCACCTGCTCGTCCACTCGAACCTTGACCCCCCTCTTAAGCAACCACTCACATGTCTGGTTCAACGTCTTGGCCACGCTGTAAGCGTCCGGCTTGGCAACGATCGCTATGGTTTTGAACATCAACCGGCCCTCCGCTGAACCGCCTGCGCAATCGCCTCGTCTATCCAGTCCGAGAGGTTGTCGGTCTTGCGCGCCTCTTGCGTGTGGGCGAACATGAGGTATTCCTGGTTGCCCTTTTGGCCCAGGATGGGCGAAGGGATAACACCGGCAGGATAAACCCCGACATCCGCCGAAAAACTAAGTATATCACTGAGAACTGACCGATGAAGGCTTGTGTCGCGGACGATGCCACCCTTGCCGACCTGACCCTTCCTCACCTCGAACTGCGGCTTTATCAGAGCCACAACCTGGCCGGCTTTGGATAGCAGCTCGCGGGCCTTCGGCAGCACAAGCCTCAGCGAGATGAAGGACACATCGACCGTGGCAAGGTCTGGAGTGTCTCCTAGACGGCTCTTCTCAAGGTACCGGACGTTGGTGCGCTCCAAGACCATAACTCGCGGGTCGATTCGCAGCTCATAGGCCAGCTGCCCGTATCCCACATCAACAGCATAGACCAGCTCCGCGCCTCGTTCGAGAAGACACTGCGTGAAGCCGCCGGTCGAGGCGCCGATGTCGATGCAGACCTTGTGCTGAACATTGATCTTGAAGTGATCGATCGCGGCCCTGAGCTTCTCTGCGGAACGGCTGACGAAGTCGTGTCGAGGTCGCTTCACGGTGATATTAGAGCCGATAGGCACCTGAGTTCCGGGTTTTGAGACAGCTCTTCCGTCAACGGACACCAGGCCGGCCATCAGCAGTGCAACGGCTTTCTGCTGGCTCTCGGCAAGCCCGCGCTCGACGATGAGCCTATCCACTCGCTGCTTTCTTGGACTCTCTAAGAGCACAATTGAGAAACTCCGCTGTCGTCTTGGCGATACCCTGGGCGTCCAGACCTAGCTTAGCTCGAAGCGCTGGCGTTGAGCCGTGTTCAACAAAGAAATCGCCGATGCCGATTCGCTTGACCGGAACGTTAAACATGCCATTATCCACCAGCGTCTCGAGGATGGCCGACCCAAATCCGCCGGCGAGGGCATTCTCCTCAACGGTAATGATATGGCCAGTCTTCCGTGCCCACTCAAGCAGCATGTCTGCGTCTATTGGGTTGGCGAATCTGGCGTTTATCACTGCGGCATCGATGCCATCCTGCTTTGACAGAATCTCTGCAGCCTCAAGGGCCGGATAAACCATGGCGCCAATTGCGAGAATGGCGACATCGGAGCCATCCTTCAGCAGCTCTGCCTTGCCAATCTCCAACACTCTCAGCTCCTCATCGAGCGCCGCTGCGACGCCCTGGCCGCGAGGGTATCGAACGGCAACAGGGCCTTTCGTGGCGATGGCCGTCTTCAACATGTGTTGAAGCTCGTTTTCATCTTTGGGAGCCATGATGACCATATTGGGCAATGAGCGTAAGAACGACAGGTCGAACAAACCATTGTGCGTTGGCCCGTCGTTACCGACGATGCCAGCTCTGTCGAGTGCAAGCACAACATCCGCGTTCTGTAAGCAAACGTCCTGAAACACCTGATCAAACGCCCTTTGCACAAATGTGGAGTAGATCGCTGCAACCGGCTTGAAACCCGAGATGCCCAAAACGCCCGCGAAGACAAGGGCGTGCTGCTCGGCTATTCCAACGTCATAAAACCGCTCCGGGAACCTCGCCCGGAACCTATCAAGGCCAGTCCCCTGCGGCATCGCCGCCGTGATGGCAATGATGCGCTCATCCTCCTTTGCCAGCTTGACCATCGCATCACCAAACACCGATGTGTAAGAGCGCCCGGACGGCGACTTCGGCTCGCCTGTGTTAATATCGAACTTCGGGGCACTGTGGAACGCGGCCGGCCTGAGCTCCGCTGGCAGAAATCCTTTCCCTTTTTTGGTTACGATGTGCACAAGAACGGGAAACCGCCAACCCTTGATCCGCCGGAATGTGTCGATGATCGCGTGCAGGTCGTTCCCGTCAACCGGACCAATGTACTTGATCCCCAAATCCTCGAAGAGCACTCCGGGCACGAACAGGTTCTTGAGGCTCTCCTCGACACGCCTCGAGAGCTTGATCGCGTGCTCGCCCGTCTCCTGGAGCGACATGGCAAAGTTATAGACCCTCTCCTTAACGCTGTTGTAAAGCGAACCCGTGATGATGCTGTTCAGATACTTCGCAAGAGCACCGGTGTTCTTGGAGATCGACATCTCGTTGTCGTTCAGAACGATGATGAGGTCCTTGTGAAGATGCCCCGCCTGGTCCAGACCTTCAAAGGCTACTCCGGCCGTCATGGAACCGTCTCCTATGACCGCTATGACCTTGTGATGCTCGTCGCTTAGGTCTCGCGCCTCGCAGAAGCCAACCGCCGCCGAGATGGAAGTGCTGCTGTGCCCCACATCGAACACGTCATACTCGCTTTCCTCACGCTTGGGGAAGCCGCTGAGACCGCCAGCCTGCCTTATCGTATGGAAACGATTGGCCCGACCAGTAAGCAGCTTATGAGTATAGGTCTGATGCCCCACGTCCCAAACTATCTTGTCGTAGGGGGTGTTGAAAACATAATGAAGAGCCACCGTCAGCTCCACTGCGCCGAGGTTTGACGAGAGGTGGCCGCCATTCTCAGAAACGACCTCAATGATGCGCTCCCGAGCCTCCTCGCAGAGCTTCGCGAGGTCGCTTAGGTCAAGCTTCTTAAGCTCCCGGGGGCTGTTGACCTTGCCCAAGAACTTGAACCTACTGTAGTCGTTATTCAGTGCCATGTTTTACCTTGCACAATGCTTCCTAATTGACACGGTCTATGAAAAAGTGAGCAATCCCATTCAAAACCGCAGCTCTATCCCCAAAACGCTCGAGAAAACGTAGCGCCTCGGTTACGTTCTTCTGCGCATCAGACCGCGCGCGGTCTATACCTATAACACCCGGATATGTAACCTTGTTGTTCTTAGCATCGCTATCGACGCTCTTGCCAAGCGTCTTGGCGTCGCCATTGATCTCCAAGAGATCGTCGATAATCTGAAACGTCAGACCGATCTTATCGCCGAAGCTGGACAGCGCTTCCAGCTCGCTGCCTGAGGCGCCAGCAAGTATTGCGCCGGCCGCGATCGAGGCCGAGATCAAGGCCCCTGTTTTCCGTGCGTGAATGAATCGAACGAGCTGCTCGTTGCCATCAGCACCGCTGGCGAGAATATCGGCAGACTGGCCGCCAACCATCCCGAGGCAGCCTGCCTTTACAGCTACCTCATTCAACGCCTGAAGCTGACGCTGCGTGTGCTCGGGGCCAGATGGCCTGGACATCAGCTCAAACGCCAGCGTCAGAAGAGCATCGCCCGCGAGAATCGCGAGGCCCTCGGTGAACTCTATATGGCACGTTGGCCGACCACGCCTCATATCATCATCGTCCATTGCTGGTAGATCGTCGTGAATCAGAGAGTAGGTGTGGATGCACTCCACTGCGCAGGCGAAATCTCGAACCAGAGCTTCATCCTCACCAGAGAATAGGTCCGCAGTCGAGACAAGCAATATCGGACGAAGCCTTTTGCCACCGCTGAAAAGACTGTACCGCATCGCGTCAAACAACCTCATCGAGAACGCCTCGGGCTCTGGCAAGCACTGGTGCAGCCAGCTCTCGACTGTTCCCTTCATCTCTGATAGGTATGACTCAACATCCATAACAGCTTTTCCCTGATGCTCACAGATAAAACCCACACGCTCACCGTGGCGGGCGACAAGCCGCTATTGAGGCTCCGGATCAGACGGAACCGACTGCTCCTCCTGCTCGTCCTGGTCCAGCGGCTCCTTCTCATACGTCCCGTCTCCCTTCTTGATCAGAACCTCTACCTTTCTCTGCGCCTCAGTCAGTGCTCCCGAGCAGTACTCAGAAAGCCTCATGCCCTCTTTGAAAAGCCGCAGCGTGTCCTCAAGCGGCAGATCACCTGATTCCATCTGGTTCACGATCTCCTCCAGACGTGTCATGGAGTCTTCAAACTTGCCCATTAGTCTCCCCTATTACTGCATAATTCAGAGAATGATAACTTAACAGATGCAGGTGTGCTGTCAACCTCACCAGCCTCGCGACCAGGTGACCGAACCTTCCGCTACGTCTCACAGCACCACGCCGGCCCTTCAGCCCTCGCGACCTACCATCAGTGCCCATGACGCGAAAGCTATCACCATGCGCCACCACTATTGCAGGCCCGGTATCTTAACGCCCTTCGCACGCGCTGTCCCGATCGCCAACTCATACCCGGCGTCCACGTGCCGAGCTATGCCGCTGCCGGGGTCGCAGGTCAATACACGCTCCAGACGCGCTGCCGCCGCATCTGTCCCGTCAGCGACGATTACCATCCCTGCGTGAATTGAAAGGCCTATGCCAACACCGCCGCCGTGATGGACGGAAACCCAGCTCGCACCCGAAACAGCATTCAGAAGAGCGTTCAAAATCGGCCAGTCCGCTATCGCGTCGCTGCCATCCCTCATCGACTCGGTCTCCCGGAACGGCGACGCCACCGAGCCGCTGTCGAGATGGTCCCGGCCGATCACAATCGGCGCCTTGATCTTGCCCTGACGAACCAAGTCGTTGATCGCAAGCCCGAACTTCGCCCGCTCTCCATACCCAAGCCAGCAGATGCGGCTCGGATACCCCTGGAACCTCACCTTCGCACGCGCCGCCCTAATCCACCTCGCAAGCGGCTCATCGTCAGGAAACAGCCTCAGCACCAGCTCGTCAGTCTGATAGATATCCTCCGGGTCGCCCGAAAGCGCCACCCAGCGAAAAGGCCCCTTGCCAGTGCAGAACAGCGGCCGTATGTAAGCCGGCACAAACCCCGGAAACTCGAATGCATCCTCTACACCAGCCAACTCCGCCTGTCCGCGAATGTTGTTGCCATAATCGAAGACAACCGAGCCATTCTCCTTCATGTCAAGCATCGCTCGAACGTGCTTGGCGACAGACTCGAATGCCAACTTCTGGTATTTTTCGGGGTCTGTCCCTCGCAGCGCCAACGCCTCCTCATACCCAATCCCCGCCGGCACGTAGCCGTTCAGCATGTCGTGAGCGCTCGTCTGGTCTGTTACCATCTCAAAGAAAACCCCGCGACGAACGAGCTCAGGATAGACATCGGCAGCATTGCCCAGCAGTGCAACTGACCTTGCCTCCTTCCTCTGCCGCAACTCATCGATTATCCTCAGCGCATCATCCAAATCCTCCGCAACAACATCCACGTAGCCCCCTCTCACTCGCCTCTCGATGCGCTCTCCATCGACCTCAACGCCCAAAAACGACGCGCCTGCCATCGTCGCAGCAAGAGGCTGAGCCCCGCCCATACCTCCAAGACCTGCCGAGAAGATCGTCTTGCCTGACATGTCCCCGCCAAAATGCTGTCTGATCGCCTCGACAAACGTCTCGTATGTGCCCTGAAGTATCCCCTGCGTTCCAATGTAAATCCAACTGCCTGCGGTCATCTGGCCGTACATCGTCAGACCCAGCCGCTCCAACTCCCGGAACTTCTCCCAAGTCGCCCATCTCGGCACAAGCAGCGAGTTAGCAATCAGCACCCTGGGCGAATCAGCAGTCGTCCTAAACACTCCAACCGGCTTCCCTGACTGCACAAGGAGCGTCTCATCGTTCTCTAATTCCTTAAGCGTCGCAACGATCCTGTGAAAAGCGTCCCAATTCCGAGCCGCCTTCCCCGTCCCGCCATAGACGATCAACTCAGCAGGCTTTTCCGCTACGTCCTCGCTCACATTGTGCATCAGCATCCGCATCGCCGCCTCCTGAAGCCAACCCTTGCAGGAAATCTCGGCGCCCAACGGCCTTTCAATTGGCTTGTATCCCGTCATACTCCCTTTCTCCATTTTTAACATAAGGCCTTATTCCCCAACCGATACATTCTGCCATTATCCACCTCGTCTGCCAAACACATTCCTGAGAGCCACCAACTCGCTCCGTCCCCGGTTGACACTTGCCCAGCCCAAGTTCAGCCTCCGGCCACGGTGCCCACGGCACTCGGATAGCTACTTTTGCCGGCTGCCGCGGGGGTCGGCTCGCACGTTCCGAGCTCGCCTCAGCTGCCGAAGCGACGCGAATGCGACGACCCAGTGGCTGGGCACCCATAGCTTCTCTTACTGGCGAACGAACCGGTTGGCTCGCACCGAAACGGAGCTCGCCTCAAGTGCCGGCCGAAGCGCAACTCGGGCCAGGGTGTGGGAGCGGAGGCTCTCCGCCGCCGCCGCCGCCGGCGCGCCGTAGGTTTCTTTGCCGCTCGCCTCCTCATCTTCCCCACGCTGCCTTCGGATTAGAAGCGCCGGCGTTTCGGTAGAAAGGCGCTTGACATAGCACAGAACATTGGTATTATGTTCATTAGTTGTGCGAATATGATTAACGGATATGACCCGTTAAGCCTCCATCCGGCGATGCTGGGGAATGGCTAGGAGTTGCTTATGATAGGTTGCCTCGACAAGCTCGGCAATGAGACCGAATACACCTACAACTCGCGGAACATGCGCACCAAGGTAACTGATGCCATGGATAAGGAGACCGACTTCACCTACGATGCGAACGGCAACCTGACGACGAAGACGCTGCCGGACGAGACTGAGTACAGCTATGTCTATGACAAGTTGAACCGCCGGACTGAGGCGCAGGACCCGCTGGACCACACGAGTTACACGTATTACAGCAGCGTTGGGACGATCACGAGGCGTAAGGATGCGGAGGGGGGCGAGACCTTCTACTACTACGACGACCTGTATCGCAAGACGAAGGTGACGGACGCCAAGAGCAACGAGACGGAGTATCAATACGACAAGAACGGCAACGTCGTGAAGATAATCGACGGCCGGGACAAGGATTTCGTGACCTACCAATACAACAACCTGAACCGCGTGACGAAGCAGACGGATGCGTTGGGTAGGTATTCGGAGTTTACGTTCGACGCAGTCGGCAACCTGAGCACGAAGACCGACCCGCTCGGGGACGCCACGACGTTCACCTACGACGCTGTAAATCGCCTCGTGCAGAAAGAATACGAGGACGACAGTTATGTAGCGTATCAGTATGATGCGAACGGGAACCTGACCGAGGCGTCGGACGGGACGATCACCTTCGAGTTCACCTACGATGCCGAGAGCAAGCCGACCAAGGTTCGGGATGACACGCAGGGCCTAGAGATCGAGTATGCCTATGACGACAACGGGAACCTGCTCTGGATCGAGGACACGTCCAATAATAAGATCAACTATTATTATGACGGCCTCAACCGGGTTACGGACGTCGTGAACGGCTCGACATTCGCGACGATACAATACGCGACCTGCTGCTCAATCCGGACGAAGATGTCGCTCGGGAACGGCTGCTACACGGAGTATAGCTACGACGACGCCAAGCGCCTGACGAAGATCACGAACAAGAAGTCGAACGGCACCGTGATCTCATCGTGGGACTACGGCTATGACGATGTCGGCAACGTGACGAGCCAGACTGACAAAGATTCGAACCAGACGAGCTACACCTACGACGACGTCTATCGGCTGACCCATGTGAACTACCCGTCCGGGTCTGATTATGGGTATGAGTATGATGGGGTGGGTAACCGCACGAAGCTGCACGAATATACAACCTCGACGATTACCACGACATACACCTACGACGACGCGGACGAGCTGACCCAGTGGACGACATCGACCCTTACGATGACGTTCGGGTATGCGTCGGATGGGTGCTTGGTGAGCAAGTCGGATGGGTCAGACACGTGGACCTACGACTGGGACTACGAGCGCCGCCTCCAGGTCTTCAAGAAGAACGGCGCCTCCCTCGTCGAATACGGCTACAACCCCACCGGCACGAGGCGCTATTCGTCCGATTCGACGCTCGGCCTCACCAACTACTTCCACGCTGGGCTGCAGGTACTAGGAGAGTATAGCTCCAATTGGTCGCTGATGACGTCCTACATACTCGGTGCGGACGCAATGCTGGACCGGTCAACGGACCCTGACACAGTTCATTACTTCATGAAGGATCGCCTCGGGTCCACGCGCGATCTAGTCAACGCCTCGGAGACGGTCAACACGCGCTATGCCTATGACGTGTGGGGCGACCTCACGGAAACCCAGCTCTCCGGCAGCGTCTCGACCGACTATCGCTTCCGAGGCTGGTATTACGCCTCAACGTCGGAGCACTACGCCGGCACGGGGCTCGATTATGACGCAGATCTTGGTCGCACATATCAGAAAGCTCTAGCAGGGACAGCGACCAGCCCGTATTCCGCGCTGAATGTGGTCCCAGTAAGCTTAGTGTTGGAAGATGATTGGGGGCAGGAGTGTAGGGCCAGGCCGGACTGCGCCGTTTGCTGCGAGGAGCATTACAGCTGGTGCCGACTCGGGAATGCAAACCTTATCGTTGCGGCAGAATACCATATGGAGATGCTTAGGAAGTATGGTGAGATTCTGATCGTGTTGAAGCACGGGGATCCCATCGCTGGCATGGGTGGCATGAAGGATTGCGAAGCCAAGATGGATAAGTGCAGGAAGTACTGTTGGCACCAGTGGTGGGTAAATCCCAATAAGGGCGACTTTGAGTTTGACACCTACCACAAGACGTGGGGATGGTGCGATGGCGAGAACGGTTATGGGAGCCATGAAACAGCACTTAAAAAGGCCTCGCACAAGGAGAACTGGGATGAGTCCGGACGACCTTGCGGATGGATTTATATGTGCTGTGACTACTGTTTCTCGCTTTATGGGACGAAACAACGCACCGCCTGTCCGCAGAGAGACACTTGCATAAAGAAGCCTATGCGGTCCTACTGGTGTGGGACGGGGCTGGATGAAGCGCCGAGCTTCACTGATCTAGAGAGCACTTGCGACGCATCTTGTCCCTATATCTCCACCAGGCTTACCCCGCTTCCCGCGAAGGATCTATAATCTGAGGTTAGAACAAGAAGACCTTGTGTCAAGAAGTAGGAGGAAAAATGAGACACGCAGGACTAATTCAAGAGCTGGTTCTCATTCTCGTCGTAGGCTGTGCCGCGATGCCAGTGTGCGCAGATGAGATAACCGTGGAACAGCATCACGCAGGACCTAACACCATCTGGAGCATGGACTACAAGGACGGCACGCTCGCTCTGGCGACAAATGCAGGGTTGTATGTCATGAGGAACGGTCACCTTGTGAGATTTGGCCTGCACGATGGGCTTCCAGATGATCAAATGATGAACGCCTTCGTCGTGGGCGAGAGAACCCTTCTGCTTGCGGAGTTCGGAGAGTGGCAGGCCCAACGGTTCTTTCTCGTCCAGATAAGTGGCTGCGAGCTGTCAGTAGAAGACATTACGGGCGCGCAACGAATTGTGATGTGTGACGACATGATGATTGATGTTGGCGCTAATGGAGCGCTTTGGGTAGGGGGACCCACTCGCTTGTGGAGGTATCACGAAGGAAGCTGGGACGTGTTCGAATGGCCGGGAGGATTCCCGCGCCTAGAATCCGGCTGTCTGTGCGTGGGTAATTCCGGGGAAGTTTGGGGATGCGCAGTTGCATATCCAGAGAACGGGAGATTCAGCAAAGTCTTCAGGCTGGATGAAACCGGATGGACGCTCTTTGACAATCCAGAATCGTTCTCAGCGATGACAACAGACGACGCGGGCACCGTTTGGGGGACGGGCGATAATCCGTCCGGACTCTGGCGATATGACGGTGGAGAATGGGAGATCGTGTCAAATGACCCTGTCTGGGCGTCGGGCCATGCCCCTCACTTCTTGAAGGTTGGCGCTGATGGGATTATATGGGCAATGAGCTCCGATAGATTGATAAGCTGGGACAGTAGCAGAACGACCCAGTTTACCCAGGCGTTGGGCGTTAGTTTGCAGGATCTAAGAAGCTTGCAGCCAGTGGCGGAGGGAACGGTCCTGGTTGGCACATCTGGATTAGGCCTACTGCTTCTTCAAGATACGAGGTTCATAAGGATCTTCTTTGAGGGCATACCTGGAGACCACATACGAGCTGTCTCATTGGCGTCCAACGGGGTCCTATGGATATCAGCGCACTCATGGCCCCTGTTGGGGAGGTCAGACGATGGTCACTTCACCACTGTCTGGGCACCGTGGCAGCAAGGCTTCTACCCAAGTCGCTGCTCCATGGACATCAATGGGACTCAGTGGTTTGAAGCAAGCGTGGGCGCAATGAGGCTGATCGACGACGAGTTCCGCCTCTACGACTCGAGCAACTCGCCGCTCACAAGCTCGAACTTCGTCACAGTTGATCGCAAGGGCACCAAGTGGTTCTCCCAATATGCAACGAACGCCACGGTTGTCTCGTATGATGACCACGCTTGGCAAGCTTATCCATCGGCCGACCGTTTCGGATCCAGCGTCGTCTATTCAATCACCGTGGGGCCGGGGGACACTTTATGGTTCGAGCAGTGGGAAGGATACACGATGTTCGATGGGAAGCAATGGCACCACTTCAGATACGGAACCGACCTGACGCCCACGTTCCTGAATTTCCCCGGAATATGTCCGATTGTGTTTGACGCTCATGGCAGCGCCTTTCTGTACGGTTATGGCGGCGCATACAAAGGCTATCCCGGCGCTGATTGGGAGTGGATTTACGATGAGGACACTATGGCCGTCGCCACAGATTCGGAAGACACTATTTGGCTGGGAACTTTGAATGGTTTGGTCTATGGCCAGCCGGGCAACTGGAATCGCATATCCGATCCTCTCACCCACGCTTCGATAACGACGATAGCCATCGACCACAACGGCGACAAGTGGGTTGGGACGGAGCACGGGCTGAATCGCATCGAGGATGGCGGGCCGGCGCAGCAGAAGCTGGAGCTTGCTGCCCAGGCGACCCCGGACGGGTATCTGACGGTGAGCGGGACTTTCACGAACGCGGGGGCGGTCATACCGGTGCTTCTGTGGCTCGCTTGCGAACACAACGGCACACTCTACTACTACCCCGCGTGGGGCCCAACGCCGGAAGGCACAAAACGCGTCCTCGGCGCATACTCCATCGAGACAGAAGAGCTCCTGCGCCTCAACGCCTCAACCCTCCCGCCCGGGGACTACACGTTCTACGGCGGCATCAGCCTCCTGGGCGGCATGGACCTGCTCATCGGCGCACGAGGCGCAAAGATCGCCATCGCAACATACCATAAGGACTAGTTGGCAGTTGGCAGCGGAAGGATGAAACGAGTGTAGGACGGGCTTTCCAGCCTGTCTAAAGGATGAAGGATGAATTGGAAATGATCCACGAAGGCCACGAAGGCGCACGAAGGGAGGCGATGAGACAGCTTGATTGAGCGTGCTGCGGGAGCGGAGGCTCTCCGCCAAACTGACGCGTTGAGTAGGTATTCGGAGTTCACATACGATGCGGTCGGGAACCTGAGCACCAAGACGGACCCGTTAGGTAACACGACCACGTTCACCTACGACGCCCTAAATCGCCTCGTGCAGAAAGAATACGAGGACGACAGCTACGTAGCATACGAGTTCGATGCGAGCGGCAACATGACCGAGGCGTCGGACGGGACGATCACGTTTGAGTTCACTTACGATGCTGAGAACAAGCCCACAAAGGTTCGGGATGACACGCAGGGCCTCGAGATCGAGTATTCCTACGATGACAACGGGAACCTGCTCTGGATCGAGGACACGTCAAATAGTAAGAGCAACTACTATTATGATGCGTTGAACCGGGTTACGGACATCACGAATGGCTCGACCTTCGCCACGATCGAATACGCCACCTGCTGCTCGATCCGGGCGAAACTGACGCTTGGGAATGGCTGCTACACCGAATACGAATACGATGACGCCAAGCGCCTCACCAAGATCACGAACAAGAAGTCGAATGGGACGGTGATCAGCTCGTGGGACTATGCGTATGACGATGTGGGCAACGTAACGAGCCAGACGGACAAGGACAGCTTGGCTACGAGCTACACCTACGACGACATCTATCGGCTGACGCATGTCAACTACCCGTCTGGGTCTGATTATGGCTACGACTATGACGCGGTCGGCAACCGCACGAAGATGTCCGAATACACCACCTCGACGATCACCACGACCTACACCTATGACAATGCGGACGAGCTGACCCAATACACGACGAGCACCCTCACGATGTCATTCGGGTATGCTTCGGACGGGTGTCTGGTGAGCAAGTCGGACGGGTCGGATACGTGGACCTACGACTGGGACTACGAGCGGCGGCTTGCTGGCTTCAAGAAGAACGGCGCCACCCTCGTTGAGTATGCCTACAACCCCACCGGCATGAGGCGCTATTCGTCCGATTCGACGCTGGGCCTGACCAACTACTTCTGGTCGGGCGGGCATGTCCTGGCGGACTACAGCAGCAACTGGAGCCTGACGCGGTCGTATATCTTCGGCCCGAGGGTGGATGAGATGATTGCGATGATCGACCGCACAACCGACCCGAACGTGACCCACTACTTCACACGCGATCGGCTGGGTTCGACCCGCGAGCTGGTCAACGCTTCGGAGACCCTCATGACCCGCTACGATTACGACGCGTGGGGTTCCCCGACTGAGACGCAGCTGTCGGGTAGCGTGAGCAGCCGTTATCGTTTCACAGGGCGGTCGCTTGATCCCACCTCGGGCCTCTACAATTACCGGGCGAGGCATTACGATGACGGGCTTGGGCGCTTCACCTCTCGCGACCCGCTGTATAGGGGTTGCCGCAGCCGCATTGACAGGTATGTTTACGTGGGCAACAATCCCGCCACGATGGTTGACCCACTGGGCCTGACCGGCGTGGCCTGGGTTCCATCAGGCATGACAGCCAGCTATGGGTCACAAGACGGGGACCCTGACGGGGATTCGTGCGAAACGGCGTGCAACAAATGCTGTAGCAGCATAGGCTGTGCCACGCTTGGCATGAAATGTGGTTGTGACTGTCGGAGTTCCGGGGAGGGTTCTTGCACGTGCAGGTGTGGGTGCGAAGATTACCATGTTGCTTCAGAAGACCCCGAAAGCTCACAGGTCCAGCCAAGGGACGCACGATATGAAGTCGGTGTATGGGGCCGGTGGGACCAGAGACGGGCGGTGAGCCAACTAGTGAGCCCTGGAGCCTGGATCTATGGATCATAGAGCCTATATAAGCAGTCCAATAGCAGAAGAGTCGTGGAGGGTGGAGAGCCAAATGGCCAGTGAAAATATAGTTCGTGTTAGGACACAGGAGGAAAGAATGAAAACGAGAGCGTTGAGGGCCCAGCCAGTATTGTGGCTTTGTCTGTTGTTTGGTATAGTGGGGCTAGCGATAGCCCATGACACGGCCGGCAGTCTGGCGACCACTGCGAGTGTGCATGTCGATGCCGGTGTGTTCACTATGGGTGACATAGCGGACGAAGGCCGTGAATTCGACCAGCCCGCTCACAAGGTGAGAATCTCCGGTTTTGCGATTTCGCGCAAGGAGACAACCAGGCAAGAATTCTGCACATTCTTGAATCTGATTGGGGCGACAGGGCCTAGTTCTTCCGGGACGGTTGGGGTGAAGACCGGCATCTATGCAGAGCTGACGAAGTCCGGTATTGAGTTCGTGGATGGTAAGTATTGCCCGACCCGGGACGGCCGGTTGCCTGTGATCGTCACGTGGCAGGGCGCTGACGCCTACTGCCGGTTTGTGGGAGGTCGGTTGCCGACGGAGGCGGAATGGGAATACGCATGCAGGGCGGGCACCACAAGTGGTTACCCGTGGGGAGACCGATTCGACGAGTCCCTGGCCAACGGACGGGGGACAAGTGACGAGATGAAGGTAGACCTCGTTTCCAAGACGGTCAACAAGCAGGGCGGAGAAGTGCGGACGTA
>DATLAJ010000015.1 GCA_035527515.1 bacterium | reverse complement strand
CATCGAGACATTCGCCCAGGTGGAACAAGCGGGGCTGCTTGACGTTTTTAATACCGATGCCATTGTTGTAGTAGAGTGGCCGGAGAAGATAGTGGAGGTTTACGAAGCCAGAGCCCACGTCGAGGTCAGAATCTCGGTTGTTGGGCCAAAGCAGCGGCGTATTCTGGTTTCAGAAGCATGAATGAAGGGGATAGTCATTGTTGAATCACAACCCTGGTGTGAGCGGGACAACTGTAATCGCCGTTAGGCGCGCCGGGCAGGTCGTCATGGCGGGCGATGGGCAGGTTACGCTTCAGGACACAATCATGAAGCATAACGCGAGAAAGATTAGGAAGCTATATTCAGACAAGGTTCTGTGCGGTTTCGCTGGCGCATCGGCGGACTCGTTTGCTTTGTTGTCACGGTTTGACGCTAAGTTGGAGGAATATCGAGGCAATCTGCCGAGAGCAGCGGTTGAGCTAGCCAAGGAGTGGCGCACGGACAAGGCGTTGCGGCGGCTTGAGTCGCTGATTGTGGTTGCGGACAAGGAGCACATGTTGCTGATATCGGGCAATGGGGACGTGATCGAGCCTGATGACGATGTTATCGGAATTGGCAGCGGTGGGGCTTATGCGTTGGCAGCGGCAAGGGCGCTTCTTGCGCATACAAGGCTCAGCGCACGTAAGATCGCTGAGGCCTCAATCAGGATAGCGGCGTTGTTATGTATTTACACGAATGACAAGATAACAATAGACGAGCTGTGATAGCCTACTTCTGAGATTTGCTCGGATTCAAGCCGCATTGAGCGTTCAGGATTCTGGGGAATTAATGAGAGAGCTAACTTTTGGGGAAGTTGTCAAGATTCTGAGGAAAGTAATGGAAGAGCTAACTCCTAGGGAAGTTGTCAAGGAGCTTGACAAGTTCATAATCGGGCAGGACGAGGCCAAGCGAGCCGTGGCGATCAGCCTTCGCAACCGGTGGCGTCGCCAGCATGTAGACGAGTCTCTCCGCAACGAGATAATGCCGAAGAACATAATCATGGTTGGCCCGACGGGCGTGGGCAAGACGGAGATAGCGAGGCGTCTTTCCAATATCGCCATGTCGCCGTTCGTGAAGGTTGAGGCGTCGAAGTTCACGGAGGTGGGATACGTTGGTCGCGATGTTGAGTCGATAATACGTGACCTGATGGAGATCGCGGTCAACGAGGTGCGTTCTGAGCAGATGAAGGAGGTGGCCGAGAACGCAGAGATGCGGGTGGAGGAGGAGATTCTGGACATACTTCTGCCGCCGCCGTTTAGTGAGTGCCCGGCAGCTGATGCGCAGGAGGCCGGTCCTTCTGGAGACAGCGGCGAGAAAGATGTGGAAGTTCGGCAGACTATCCTGCCTTTGCCGGCGGCTCAGGAGCAAGAGCTTCAGTTCGAGGAAGGGCCGTCGGACCAAGAGGAGGCAGAAGAGAGCGCAGAGGCCGTTACCGCCATGGACCCCGAGGCAATAAAGCGCTGGGAGAAGACCAGGGAGAAGATGCGGGCGAAGCTCAAGGCCGGCAAGTTTGACGAGACCATGATAGAGATCGAGGTCAAAGAGGCCATGGGAGCAGTGGGGCTCAACATTCTCTCATCCCCCGGCCTCGAGGAGATGGGTATTGACCTGAAGGGCCTCATCTCGGCGTTGCCGTTTCCTATGGAGAAGCGCACGCGCAGGGAGAAGGTGAGTAAGGCGAGGGAGATACTGAAGAATCAGGAGCTGCAGAGGATGGTGGATATAGACAGCGTGGTCCAGGAGGCGATAACGCGTGTAGAGGAGACCGGCATTGTGTTTCTCGACGAGATCGACAAGATCGTCGGGCGCGAGAGCTTCGGGGGGCCCGATGTCTCGAGGCAGGGCGTGCAGCGCGACATACTCCCGATAGTGGAGGGCACGACCGTGTTGACTAAATACGGGATGGTCAAGACCGATCACATACTCTTCATCGCCGCAGGCTCGTTCCACAACTGCAAGGTCTCGGACCTGATACCGGAGCTTCAGGGCCGATTTCCCGTGAATGTTGAGCTGTCTTCGCTCGGGCGGGATGAGTTCGCAAGGATTCTGACCGAGCCGCAGAATGCGCTGATTAGCCAGTGTAAGGCTTTGCTAGCGGTGGAGGAGATAGAGCTTGAGTTCACGGATGGCGCGATCTCGGAGATAGCGCGAATGGCGGAGATCATAAACACGCAGAACGAGGACATCGGCGCCAGAAGGCTCCACACTGTCGTCGATAAGCTGCTTGACGACATCTCGTTCGAGGCGCCCGAACTTGACAAGACCAAGATCGTCATCGACGCAGCGAACGTCAGGAAACGGCTTTCGGAGCTCGCCGAGAAGAGAGACCTCTCGCAGTTCATCCTCTGATATACGCTATCGGCTCGTGCATTCTGAAGATGGACAGAACGGCGAGGCTTGGGATGTTATGTGGATCAATCTCGTCATTGCTGGTCATAAGGAGGATTGTGCAGATGTCGGAAACGGCGAAATGCGAAAGGACTGGCAATATCATTCCAATTGAAGACGGGTTCTTTGTGGCTTCGCCTTCCACAGGGGAGTGGCAGTTCGTTCCGGTCAATGCGCCAGAAGAGCTCGGAGACTACAACGTTGCAGTCACGCGACTGATCAGGAGTCCGGCCGCTCTGGTTGATTGGCTGGCGCACCTCGACGAGAAAACATGGTTTAAGCGGGATCTTTTCTTTACTTTCTTCACCAGGCTCAGAAAGGAAAACAAACTCTACGGGCATGTTCCTTCATCCTAACACCTCATTCAAGGTGAACAGCCTCTGGGCTAACTTCGGGAGGTTTTCATGCCGATCCGCGTAAGATCTCGTAATGAAGCGCGAGACATGGCGCAAGAGAATTGAATGGAGAGCTCAGATAATGCCGCAGGGAGAGGGCTGGAATCGGGAACTTGAAGGAGAATACAAACAGGCTATCCGGCAGTACTTTGATGGCAAAATAGATTCTGCTTTGGAAAAAGGCAACTCTCTCGAAGTTGGAAACAGACTTGCTGAACTGTTGAAGAGCTCTGAAGAGGACATCGTTGAAATCGTCACGCCAAGAGCCGTAAAGAAATGGGCAAGCCCAGAAACCTTGCCGCTATGGGAGAGATTCTTAGAAAACAAGCAGATGGTCTTGGAACTTCGGGAAATCGGAAAGAGCATAGCGAATTCAATGCGCCCTTTGGCAGGCAACAATTTCGCGATCTGGGTGACAAAGGTGCTGAACAGAGCATTTCAAGACGAGGCATTACCTCTCCTTGCAGTGACAAGGGGCGAAATCAGACAAAACCTCAATCGCGCTTTCGACAAGTACAGTGAACAGACTCAAGGCCTGAAACCAGACATAGACATCGTCGTTGTCAAGACTCCAATCCTGAAACCACTTGCGGTCATTTCAGCCAAGACGACGCTTGCCGAGAGAGTGATGCAGACGATTAGTTGGCGCACTTATATGCAGACGTTGGACCCACAGATTCGCGATATCAAGTTGCTCTTGGTTACGGCTTGGGAAACCTTCAGTACCAAGAGTGCAAATCGACAACGAGTTCAACAGCTTGATGGTGTCTATGTCTGCAATGTCGAAGTGCTCGAATGGGGGAGAATCAAAATCTTCTCTAAGATCCTAAACGACCTAAAGGCTTTGCTATGAGGACCAGCACAGACGCCCCGTCACGTGCGGGGCAACTTACATTGTTGACTCACGCTGAAGAGCACGTTGGACTTAACGATTGGACTTTCAACGGGGCTTCAACCCGGGAACTCACCCATTGCTATCACGATTATCCCGCTCGCATGATTCCACAGGTCGCGGGAAGGTTGCTTGATATGTTCGCAGTTAACGCAGAACTGCTATTTGACCCATATTGCGGGACAGGCACTTCACTCGTAGAAGGACTGATTCGGGGCATCAATGTTGCTGGCACAGACTTGAATCCCTTAGCCCGTCTGATAGCCCAGGCAAAAACATCCACACCCAGCGCGCGGGAAGTAGACAAGCAAATCGCAAGATTCTACAGATTCGCGACTCGCTCAGAATCTGCACCCGCCGCAATCGCGCCAGTCATTCACGGCATCAGCCGCGTTGATTTTTGGTTCAAGCCAGTGGTGACTGAGAAACTCTCTCGCTTAAGGGCGTTTATTGACGAGATAGAAGATGAGTTGGTGCGTCTCTTTTTTCAGGTCGCTTTCAGTGAAACCGTTAGAGAAAGTTCAAACACCCGCAACGAAGAGTTCAAATTGTATCGGTATGGTGCGGATAAATTAGAGGGGTTCGATCCTGATGTTTTTGGAATCATGGCTTTGAAACTAAAGCGCAACCGGACGGGATTGCACAAGTTCCTGGGGATAATGGAGAACCTCAAGCACCCACCCCGTGCGTATATCCATGATTTTAACACGGTAACTGACATGCCGAAGGACAAGGTTGCCTCTGCCAGCGTAGATATTGTAGTTACTTCGCCACCCTACGGAGACTCCCACACCACTGTGGCCTATGGCCAGTATTCGCGACTGTCTGCTGCGTGGCTGGGTCTGAGCGAGCCAGAGAAGGTTGACCGCAAACTCATGGGCGGAAAAGTCGCAAAGAAAGTCCCCGATTTCCCGAATGACGCGCTCAACCAGGCACTCAGCCAGATTGGCAAGGCCGACAAGAAACGAGCTCTTGAAGTTGCGTCCTTCTACTCCGATCTACATCACTCGGTTGCACGTGTGTCGGAATTGATAAAGCCTGCCGGATATGCGTGCTACGTCGTTGGCAATCGAAAGGTCAAAGGGGTCGTCTTACCTACCGACGTAGCGATTCGCGATTTTTTTGAATGTTTTGGTCTTGATCATATAGAGACATTTCATCGTTCCATTCCCAACAAGCGCATGCCACTCCGAAACAGCCCGACTAATGTTGTCGGCGCATTGGACAATACGATGACTCAAGAACACATTGTCGTCATGCGCCGCAAGGCTGTGAAGGAGGGAGTACGAGTATGGCCGAAGTGAAGGTGTTCCTTGACCGGGCGGCGAATACGCTCACCGTTTGGTTCAGCGACCCCCGGGAAGAGCATATCTGTGAAGAGACTGGGGATGAAGTGATCCTAATGAAAGATAGATCGGGGCGAGTAATCGGCTTCGAGAAGCTGAACTTCTCTATGACCGAATCCCAGCAGTGGAAGGTTGCTTTCGAGACGGTAGCAGTTTGACGGAACCAGCCAGCTGCCAATGCTCTCAAACTCTCTCCGGTTGGGTGTTTAAGTTTCACAAGAATGGGAGGTAAATCTCATGAGCAATAAAGAAATACTTAAACAAGCATTGAGATTGAAACCAGACGAGAGGGTTATGGTGGTTGAAGGGCTCATAAAGAGCCTTGATGAGCCGGACAGATCGCTGGACGCGATATGGGCAGAAGAAGCAGAAAAGAGGCTCAAAGCCTATCGTGCAGGCAGCCTGGAAGGAATCCCTATGGAGAAGATCTTCAAGGAAGAATAATGAGGGAAGCTGTCTTGGATCAAATCAAAGCGACAATGGAAGAGAGAAGAGAGCTCATTCGTGGGCATAAGCCGGAGCCGGCTCGTGAGGGAGACGCTAGCCTCGGTCCAATCGGATGCGGGAACGCGGAATCGCCAATCTTCTGCATCCCGGGTTCTGAGCCCGCGCCTCTACCGGACGGTTTGTGCATGAGCCGCACACGCAGGTATTTCGCCTCCGCTCTCCTCGCTGTCTTGGTGCTGACGATTTCTCTTGGCTGCGGCAGGAAAGGCCCACCGCAGGTGCCCAAGGCCCGCGGTCCCGTTCCGGTGATGGACCTCAAGGCTGTAGCAAGGGGCGGCGCAGTAACGCTTCATTTCACGCTTCCTTCTAAGAACATTGACGGGACGCCATTCCGCGGTCTGACGCGCATCGACGTCTATCGCAGGGCGAGGATGGAGGCCCAAGATGGCCTGGACACATCAATGCTCGACAAGCTGTTTGGCCGAAAGGGCAACAAGGCCAAGCTGCTTTTTACCATCAAAGAAGACGAGCTTCACGAGGGCAAGAACCTGCTCGGCAGAGAAGTGCACCTCGTTGACGATGGGAAGGGCCTGGCTCCTGAGAACTGGTTTGCGAACGTGTTTGACTATTTTGTCTTCACGCACGGCGGCCGGTGGCGAAAGAGTCCGCCTTCTAACTTGGCGAGGGCGATGCCGTTGTTGGGTCCCAAATTGCCCGAGAAAGTCACTAAGCAGTCGGGAGATTCTGTTGTTAAGATCGCATGGCAGCCGCAGACGCTGCTCGCAAATGGTTCCCCCATAAAAGGCGAGGTGTTTTACAACGTCTATCGAGTTCCAAACGGAGGCTGGCCGCTCGAGGACCCGCTTAATGAGAAGCTCCTGCTGGCCTGCTCATACCTTGACCACGACGTTAAGAACGACAGCGAGTATCGCTACACGGTGACGACTGTGATTGCGCACGGCGAGCTCTTTGCGGAGAGCGCAACATCGGCGACGGTCTGTGCGACTCCGGTGGACAGGATTGCGCCGCCGGCGCCCGGTGGGCTTGAGGCTGTTGCTGGCCAGGGCAGCGTCAATCTTCTGTGGAAGGAGACCAAGGCGCCTGACCTGCTCGGCTATCGTGTTTACAGAAGGCGGGCGGGCGAGGGAACGTTCATGCTGCTGACGCCGGAGCCGATACTCAGAACACTTTTCCTTGACCGGACAGTTTTCCCTAATGTAGAATACGCTTATTGCGTAACGACGGTTGACAACTCTAGCTCTAGAAATGAGAGCGGGGCGTCGAACGTCGTTGTGGCTAGACCGAGGTAGATTCGCTTGAGCTCTTTGACTCAGCCCGTCTAACCTGCGCAATTTGAGAACTCATTTTTCTCCTCATGATTTGAGGTGCGTGGGCCGATGCATCCGGTTCTCTTTAAGATAGGCGAGTTCAATATCGGCACCTATGGTGTCGCGTTGAGCATTGCTTTCGCGGTCGCGATATTCTTGGCCTATCGGCGGGCCAAGGAAACAGGCGCCAATCCAGAGCGTGTGTTTAACCTGTGTATTTGGGTTATTCTGGGGGGCATTCTGGGCGCTAAACTTCTCCTGCTCCTAGTCGACTTCGGTTACTACTCGAGAAATCCCGAGGCGCTGCTATCCGTCTGGCGCCTCGGGGGTGTTTGGTGGGGCGGGCCAATCGTCGGCGCACTTGTGGCCTGGCTCTATACGAGGCATTACAGGATGGGTTTTCTCAAAAGCGCTGACATCCTCTCTCCTTCTATGGCGATCGGCGTGGCGATCGGGCGCCTCGGCGGGTGCTTCATGGCTGGCTGCTGCTATGGCCGCCCCACAAGCTGTTCCCTGGGCGTTGTTTTCACCAACGAATACTCACACAGGATGTTCGGCACGCCGCTTCACATCCCGATTCACCCCACGCAGGTTTACAACTCTGCGGCTAACCTGATCAATTTCATCATACTGATCCTTATCTACAACAAAAAGAAGTTTAATGGCCAGATATTCCTCTCTTACGTTATGCTCTACTCGGTGGGCAGGTTCATCACAGAGTTCTTCAGGGGCGACCCCAGAGGCTCGGTCTCGATACTGTCCTGGCAGCCTTCCACGTCGCAGTTCATCGCTGTAATCGCCGCCGCCGCCGCCGCAATTGCATATCGTTTGCTCCGGAGGATGGCTATGAGGTCAACATAATGGATGCTGGAGAAAATGACGAGCTGAGCGAGCTGAGCCGGGCCATCACCGCTGATGAGGAGGGCCGGCGGCTGGACGTCTTTGTTGCACAGAGACTGCCTGGCATATCTCGCACACGAATAGGCAAACTGATCCGCGAGGGTAATGTCCTCGTCAATGGAAAAACCACCAAGCCAAGCTACTGGGTCGAACTTGGCGACCGTATCGAGCTGCATCTTCCGCCGCCATCTGGCGAACGCGTGCTCCCCGAGCCCATTGACTTCGACATCATCCACGAAGATGAGGCGCTGGCAATCGTCAACAAGCCGGCAGGCCTCGTCGTTCACTGCACCGAGACGATGCTCTCTGGAACCCTCGTAAATGGGCTCTTGTACCGCATTAAGAGCCTTTCAACGGTCGGCGGGCCGATGCGCCGAGGCATTGTTCACAGACTCGATAGGGAGACCTCGGGTGTCATGGTCATCGCCAAAACAGATGAGGCCCACATTGACCTGATGAAGAAATTTGAGCAGCGCGAGATCAAGAAGCAATACCTTGCGCTTGTTCATGGGACTGCCGTTACCGAGCGCAAAGAGATCGACCTGCCCGTTACGAGGAGCCCCCACAATCGGAAGCTTATGACGGCCAGAGCTGGCCAGGGCAGACCGTCATTCACGCTTGTAGAGACGCTGGAGCGATTTGATGCCGCAACGCTGGTTAAGGTCAGCCCAGCGACCGGAAGAACACACCAGATCCGCGTTCACCTCTCCGCAGTCGGTCACCCCGTCGTCGCGGACAAGCAATACGGCGGAAGGTCTATGTTGAAGCGCCCAACGTTCGGCATGATGCGCCAGGCGCTCCACGCCTCGCGACTCGGCTTCGAGCATCCGCAGACCGGCAACTGGGTTGAGTTCGAGGCGCCGCTGCCGGAGGACATGCTCGCCGCGCTCGCTGTGCTACGGGCAGGGTGATTGTCCGCAGACAGCCGTCGGCCATAGCCTATGGAGTCGGACGATTACGCAGAGAGACGCAGATTGAGGTAAGTCGGACGAAGGTCACAGAGCCCTCGCCGATCGGACCAGTCTGAGGGCGCCGCGAAGACCGGTCGCGTGAACTGCTTGACAACGTGCTGCCCCAAAACCAATACTCTGATCGGCCTACCAGGGGCAAAACTGTGCGGTTGATAAGTTGGTGGAGGTCTGGGTGAACCAAGTGCAACTCTGGCCGGACCACGTGCTGTGCCAGAATCCAAGGGTAAGGCAGTGGTTCGTCGTTGTGCTAGTTCTGTTGCCGTTGGCTCTGAGCATCTCAGGGCTTCGAGCATACTATGTTGGCGCCGCGTGGTCGGACTTCAGACCCCAGACTTGGCAGAAGATAAGTGGCTACATAACCGCGCAGTATGAGGGCAGGCGGCCGGAGTTCTACAGGCCACTAACTAGGATAATCCCCGCAGTTGAATACAAGCTCTTTGGGACCGACCCGTTGATCCCCAGAGCGAACAACATCGCGATCTACTGTGTGACTTGCCTCTTGGCATTTTGGATTCTGGAGGCGCTCTCAAAGAGCTTTCTAATAGGAGCCATCGGTTCGCTTCTTTTTAGCGTTATGCCAAGCCACGTCGAGTCGATCTATGAGATTTCCCCTAATATGGCTGTGAATGCGGCCTTCTTCTCGCTGTTGACTTTCTGGCTTCTAGGCCCTGGCTACCATAGGAAGCGGTCTTGGCTGAACGTTCTCGTTGCGTGCTTGGCGTATCTGGCTGGTCTCCTCACGTATGAATATGTGCTCTTCGTCCCGTTCTTGCTGCTTGTCTATGAGCTGCTCTGGGGCACGCGGCTGGGCGCTGGTGCTGTCAAGAGGCGGCTGATCAGGTTGCATCTTCCGCTGTGGGTTCTTTCCGGGACCTACATAGTCATCAGATTCTATGTGCTGATCGTCTTGGGTCTGCGCAGCCCTGCCGAGGGTATGTATTTGCAGAACATCCAGAACCTGACAGCAGCAATGGTGACGGGAAGGCTGGCCTCAATAGTTTACGCAACCGTATGTCCTCTTCAGCTCTCCCCGGTGCTTTGCCTGGCCGCGCTGTTCCTGCTTTACTTCGGTTTCAGAGCGAATTGGCGGTTTACCTTATTTATTCTGCTGTGGATCGTAATTACCCCGGCGCTTAGCTATCCCGAGCAAGTCGGCTGTGGAGGCTTTCACCGCGTCTTTCTTGCCTCGTTTGGTGCAGCGGGCGTGCTGGGTTATCTCCTAGTCTTCTGCTTGGGAGGCGCGCTCGACACCAAGAGACAATCCGGGCCAAGATCGCTTCTCATTTCAGGTCTGGACTGGGTGATCGTGGTCTCAATAGTGTATTGGGTATTTGAGTTGTGCAGGATAGGCTGGGGTGAGATGTTTGGTGGTAGTGGCTTGACGCATCATTTGAGGTTCTACGCTGCACAAATGGCGGCAATTGCTGTTATCCTCAGGTGCGCCGTTTCTAAAAGCCTTCTGCCGAGACTCTCCCAGACGCCGCTGAGATTCCTATCTGCGGGACTCGCCCTAACAATACTCGGTTGGTATGTTGCCGGCTTCTCCAACGCGCTCGCAGTCTTTACTGCGCATTCGGACAGGGTCGCGCGGCTTCCAAAGGCAGTTATATCGGCTCAACCGGAGATGGCGGACAATACTCTGATACTCATCGTGCCCGGCAAGAAGCCTTCGCTTGACGAGAGAGGCTCTCGCACTCCATACATGATAGGGTCCCTGCCCGGCGAGTATGGCAAGAACAACGTAGGTATGTGTGTCTTTGAGGAATGGGTCCGAGAGCTTCAGTATCAGAGGGTCCCAACCGGTACGACCGTGCTGGCCTTTTGGTTTGATGGCCAAAGGGCCGTCGTGGACGCACAACTTGCTGACCGTATCGTCAGACGGCAGAGATCGTACGATGAGTTATCCTCTGACGTGATATACAGCAGGATGGCCGGCCTGGGTCCTACGACATTCCTCCTCAATCCCAAAGTAGATTCTATGCTAGTTGACGAAGCCACCTTCTGGCTCACGACGCCCGCAAAACAGGCAATCGTCCGGTTTGAGTTTGAATCAAATCGCGCTACCGTTTCTCTCGAGGCGCCCGCTCAGATTCAAGGCACAAAAGCGACTGTTCGCCTTGATCGGCAGCCGCAGTGGCTCTTGGCCGGGGATATAGGCGAGGTCCGCGCAACGGTCTTGGCCGGAGATGAGATTCTCCCTATTCGAGAGGCGACTCTCGTCCAGACCAAAGGTCTAATCAGCGAAATCCCGCTGGAGGTTGCGGCGGAGACGGGCCACGCGCTGATCTTAGATTCGTCAAGGCCTGCCGCATCGGAATCCATCTTCGTCTCCTTACGGACAAAGGATATAGCGCGTTGCGTTGCTCTCCCATAACGTTGGAGCATTACAGCCCATCCGACAACACGTGAAGTACCCCACCAGGCTGCTCTGAAGACCGGCTGTTGGCAGAATAAGATTGCTCGTGTTGCCAGGCCTGGGTTGGTCTCGGCGGGCAGCGCCTGTTGAGACATCGCTTGTTTAGATGGTCCTGACCGCGCCGGGCATCCCGCCGAGCTCAGTCAATCACCATGCTGGCGAACGTTACCGTGCCCATCGGGTCGAACGCCTGCGAGTAGTCGATCAGCCTGAAACTGCCGCCCGTTATCGCCGCCGAGAGCAGGATCGGCATGAACCCGCAGATGTGCCGCGCGTTACCGTCTGACTGGACCTGGTTCGCAAAAGCCGCAATGTCGGGCTTCTCAAGCAGCCTCAAGAGCTCCAAATCCTTCTGCTTCGTGAGCTCGGCCGACTCCTCTGTGATCTCAACTACCATGTCGTCCCCGAATCTCGGCCCAACGTGCGCCAGGTCCGCGCTCGCTACGACGAAGGTCTCGCCCGGCGCCTCGTCAATCAGCTGCCTCGTCGCTGAGACGAAGTCCGCAGCCAGCGGGCTGATAAAAGCACGCTCGGCCCAGGCGGGCTCCTGACGTGCTATCGCAAGCACCGGCACGACCTCAATGTCCGGCCCGAACAGGTATTGAATGAACAGCAGCTGGAACTCTATCGAGTGCTCCGTGCGATGCGAAATCTCGCCCTCAAACGCCCTCGGGCCAACCTTCTGGGCCAACTCGTCAACGAAGGCCTTGTCCGTCCGCACCAGCCCAAGCGGCGTCTCGAAATCCTTCCTCGTCAGCGCCAGCGGCAACTTGAGGTCGAAATGCCCGGTCCCAATCACGATAAACCGCCTCGCCCGACAGCCGGCCGCCGCCGCATGCCAGCCCCTGGCGTAGCACCGCCCGCCTCGCTCGAGGTCGATGTGCGGCAGAACAGCGCCCTTGAGGCGCTCGCCGGCGCCGATCTTCGGTATCTCCCCGGGGCCGCCCTCTCCCAGGAAGACGCTCGACAACATGCATTCAACTCCCTCGGCATCGGCGGGATAGCTCCTCCCCGCATGAAAGCTCCTCCGCACCTCGGCCGCGATGAACTCGTCCTCAACGCCATTCTTATACAGCTCAAACGAGGCGCTTTGCAGCATGTGCGCCTCGTCCAGCCTCTTAACGAGCTCTTTGACCTTGTCGCTGTAAAGAAGGCTCCCAGTGCGGCGCATGTAGGCCGCCTGGATGTCAACGACCGAGTTTGAGCCGTCAAACATCCGCACTATGTTGAAAGCCTCGGGCGAGAGCAACACGACATCCCGGGCCATGTTCGCCGGGTCCCGCAGGCACATCAGCCGCTGGCCCTCCTGTTCCACAGGAAACGCCTCAACCGCCCTCAACTTCGGATATTCCAAAGGCCTACTCCTCGATTAGTCTTCAATTATCGTTTATATATACCGTCTGACATGGGTGTTTGGCATCTACCACTTGACAACCCATGCGTGTTAGTCTCGACCTGTTCTCTTACAGTACTATTTTAGCTTCAAGATATGCTATCAACTAGGGAAATTCTATGAGATGCCATCGCAGCATTCTGGAATTGATCGGCAAAACGCCTCTTCTGCAACTTGCTCGCCTGGCTCCGGAGCACGAGATATACGCCAAATGCGAGTTCATGAATCCGCTGAGCATCAAAGACCGGCCGGTGCTTCAGATCATCGAGGACGCCGAGCGAGCGGGGCTTCTTAAGCCCGGCGACGTCCTGATCGAGATGACGAGCGGTAATACCGGAATGGCTGTGGCTTTCATTGCCGCCATCAAGGGCTACAGAGCCATCCTGGTCATGTCCGAAATCCAGAGCCTGGAGCGTCGAAAGGTGCTCAAGGCGTTCGGCGCCGAACTGATTCTGACGCCTGCCTCGCAGGGCACTGAGGGGGCGAGGCGCAAGCTCAAGGAGATGCTCGCGGAGCATCCCGAGTACTTCTACGTTGGCCAGCACGTCAACCCGTCCAACCCCAAGGCGCACTATGAGAACACGGGGCCTGAGATTTGGGCGGACACCGATGGCCGAGTCGATATCCTGGTCGCGGGACTGGGGACCGGCGGGACGATATGTGGAGCAGGGCGCTATCTGAAGGAGAGGAAGGAGAATGTGCAGCTCATCGCCGTCGAGCCAAAGGAATCGCCCTACATCTCGCAGGGGCTATTCCGGCCTCACCGGATGATGGGCACAGCGCCGGGCTTTTTTCCTGAGACGCTGGACCGGGACATCATAGATGAGATCTACTTGGTGAGCGAACAGGAGGCCTTCGAGTCCTGCCGCGCAATTGCTCGCAAGGAGGGCGTCCTGGTCGGCATCTCATCCGGCGCAGTCGCCCACGCCGCGCTTGAGGTCGCCAAGCGTCCGAAGAACGAAGGCAAACTGATCGTGTGCGTCTTCGCGGACACCGGCCAAAGATATTTGAGCGTGGAGGGGCTGTTTTCGTGAGCCTAGGATAGATCCTTGCCCGATGCCGCCTTCATAGGGCGATTTCAACAGCTCGGGCACTCGCCTCGGAAACTGGCGCCTCAACCTCTACCGACAGGCAGCCCTCGATCGCCTCCCGAACGTTGCTCAGCAAGTCTTCGAGCGTCTCGCCCTGGGTTGCGCATCCGGGAATCGCTGGAACCTCCGCCCAGAACCCGCCCTCCTCCGCCTCATGCACTACGACTTTGATCTTCATCTCTCAACCTGTCTTCGCCTCAAAGCCAGATCCTCATCTCTTCTCCGCTCAGCTTCTTCCAGGAGGTGCCGTCGTGTCTATACCAGTTGCCGATTTTCGATCTTTCGCCAGTTCGGTCCCCGAGCAAGAGGCTGGTAATTATCATCATCTCGCCCTTGGCCTCGAAGAGCTTGTGCTCGACGCCGTCTTTCGGTCGGAAGCCGTTCTGTATGTAGAAGTCATTGGAATAGGGCAAATCCGATCCGATTATGCAGGACCCGCCTCCTCCTCCCTTTCTCGTAATGGTTTCAACCTCCACCGGATTTGCGAAGAGCGTGAATGTTCGGCTTCGCGAGGAGTCGGACTTGGCGATGCCTATGCTGGCCAATTGCTGGAAATGGTGATCTCGATCCGGGTCCCATCGTGGGCTGAGGACTAGGTCCGGCTCTAGTTCGCTTATCTGATGTAGCTCGTCGTTGAAGTCTCTGCAAATCGCAACGAGGACTTTCCCGAACCGTGTCTGAAAAAGGGGAATAGTCCGGCCAGGGACCATGTCGAACGGGGCCTTATCCTCCAGCACAGAGGGATGGCATTTGGCGTATGGATAGCTCTTTCCTCCAATCACGATTTCACAGACATTGCGCCGGTTCGCATCGTAATACGTTCCGCACACGACTAGCATATCCCCTGACATCAACTTGACTTCTTCAATCCACTCCCCTGCAAAACTCAGCTCCGGAAAACAGATGACATTTACCTTTTCCTCCGCCGCTGTTTGGAGGGAGTCAAGGACCTTCTTCTTTAGTCCTCGCTTACATTTGTCAGTCAATACGTATGGGAAAGTCCTTGTAACCTCGAAGTCGAGCTGCACAACGCAAACCCTCACCCAGTTCGCTTGTCTATCCGCGATGTAAACTGACTTTATCTCAACGCGCTCCTTGAGTGCTGACGGTTCAGCCGGGCGAGGCTCCCCGTTGAACGTCGCCATCATTTCTCGGCTCAAGTCCCCGTCGAGCATTTGTACACCACGTAGAGACATCAGAAGGGCCCTTTGCTCCTTTTCGGGGATCCGTTCTACCGGTCCAGGGCGATACATCTCGAGCTTATGGCCGAGCGCGCGAATATCCTCTAGCGCAAATACGAATTCGACCAGCCCCTGCTCCTTGAAGACCGCCTTTGCCTTTCCCAGTGCCTTGGCTTTCAGCTTTCTGAAGGACACTGCGTCCAGAAGCGCTCCGAAGCACGCCTGTTTGCTCCTGAGCAGGGAACCCGCGTCACCCGGTATTCTCTTCCTCCGAAATGCCCTGCCGACACCGTTGATTGCCGTCACGCAGGACGCGGCTCGATGTGCCAGCTCTGCCAGAGATGGGGTTTTCAGCGAAGCCATGAAATCCTCGTCAACTGGGTGGAGCATCTCCATCAACTGGTGTCCATTGCGGGCCAATCTTGCCTGCCTGGTCGCGTCTCGGGCGTTGCCCCTCTCCCCTCTTTCCTGATACGCGCTTGCCGCCCGCGAGAAGCACCCTTCTGCCTCCCGATATTGGTGGGTCGAGCCCAGCGCAACGCCCTTGTTGTACCGTGCATCGGCGAGGTTCGGGTCGAGCTCCAACGCCTTGTCGTAGGCCGCCAGCGCCTCTTCATAACGGCCGAGATTATGTAGTGCAACGCCCTTGTTGAACAATGCCTTCGCGTCGTTCGGGTCGAGCTGCAGAGCCCTATCGAAGGCGGCGAGCGCCTCTTCATAGCGGCCCAGATTATGTAGTGCAACGCCCTTACCGTACCATGCCTTGCCGTCGTTCGGGTCAAGTTCCAGAGCTTCATCCGAGGCTGCGAGGGCATCTTCATACCTGCCAAGCTTCTCGAGAGTGACGCCCTTATTGTGCCGTGCATCGGCCAGGTTCGGGTCGAGCTGCAAAGCCTTATGGAAGGCCGCGAGCGCCTCTTCATACCCGCCAACATTGTGCAGTGCAACGGCCTTGTTGTACCATGCCTCGGCTAGGTTCGGGTCGAGCTGCAAAGCCTTGTCGTGGGCCCCGAGCGCCTCCTCATACCGGCCAAGATTGCCCAGAGCAATGCCCTTATTAGACCATCCTTTCGCATCGTTCCGGTCGAGCTCTAAAGCCTTGCCGTGGGCCGCGAGCGCATCTTCATAGCGGCCCAGATTATGCAGTGCAACGCCCTTGTTGGACCATGCTTTCGCGTTGTTCGGGTCGAGCTGCAAAGCGTTGTCGAAAGCCAAGAGCGCATGTTGATCCCGACCCAGGCTATGCAGTGTAGTCCCCTTGTTGTACCATGCCTCGGCCAAGTTCCGGTCGACCTGTAAAGCCTTGTCGAAAGCCGAGAGCGCATCTTCATGTCGGCCGAGATTACCCAGTCCAACCCCCTTGTTGCACCATGCCTTGGCGTCATTCGGGTCGAGCTCCAAAGCCTTATGGTGGGCCGCGAGCGCATCTTCATGCCGGCCGAGATTGTTCAGAGCATTGCCCTTGTTGGACCATGCTTTGGCGTCATTCGGGTCGAGCTCCAAAGCCTTGTCGACAGCCGCGAGCGCCTGTTCATACCGCCCGAGAATACCGAGTGCGGCAGCCTTGTTGCACCATGCCTCCTCCAGATTCGGGTCGACCTTTAAGGCCTCGTCCAAAGCCGCGAGCGCCTCTTCATACCGGCCAAGCTTGGCGAGAGCAAGGCCTTTGCGGTACCGTGCTTTGGCGTTGTTCGGGTCGAGCCGTAAAGCCTTGTCGTAGGGCGCGAGCGCCCCTTCATACCGGCCAAGCTTGGCGAGAGCAAGGCCTTTGCCGTACGGTGCTTTGGGGTCGTTTGGGTCGAGCTCCGAAGCCTTATGGAAGCCCGCCAGGGCCTCCTCATGTCGGCCCAGATTACCGAGTGCAACCCCACGACCGAGCCAGGCTTCCGCGAGGTCAGGGCTTAGTTCCGTTGCCCTTGTGAATACCCTGTCCGCAAGGTCGTGAGCGCCTTCAGAATTAAGCTGCCACCCCAGGCTAATAAGGGCCTGAACGTCATCTGCCCCTGCAAGGTTAAGCCTTTCCTCCACTGCGCCTTCGCGGACGAGCCTGGCCATGTCTGTGATCTTGTCTTCTTTGCCCTTTGTTCTGGCCACGTTTTCTACTCCCGATCATCTAATAGTATTCGTCACTCGCCATTTCGATCTCCTTTTGGGAACAGGAGAATAACGAAATGAGAAGCGTTGGGCAAGCGTTTCAGAGTCTGTGTGCGGCGGCGGTCTTGGGGGAAGAGGGTGCGTCGTCGCGTATCGTCAATCCGCCCATCTGAAGATGGGGGTTAATGAAATGGCAGCCCAAGGGATCGCCTCGGCTGAAGCCGGGCGATGTATACCCTCTCATCTGCATCGAAGGCAGATTTGGAAACGCCTTACATCAGCAATTAGACGACGACTATCAAGGGCAGACACAAGGCCTGCCCCTACACGAATCGGTCGTTCTCCTTTGACCTATTGTCCCTTATTGGCAGGCTGGAAAGCTCGTCCCACACCTCTCTCACTCCACCGCACTCTGAACCGTGACGAAGTCCCAGAGGTCGATGTCGCCTGGCGCACCGTCGAGGCTCGTGTCGAGGGCGCCGTAGAAGGTGTAGTCGCCCGGCGCGCCGAGGCAGCCCTCGAAGACAGGGAAGTCGGCCACGTCAACCATGCCATCCTCCTCGAAGTCAATCGTTCGCGCAAGTCCCGGCTGCCAGCCGGTCGGATAGACATACGAGAACCAACCAAAAGGCGTCTCGGCGGCTATCCAGACCTCGTAAGGCGGAGTAGAGTATCCGTTGTCGCCCAGATTGAGCGTAACGGTTACTGTCTCATCGCAGCTTATGGCGAGGAATTCCGGCTCGCCGTTGGCGTGAAGGTTGATGTAAGGCCCCTGTGCGTTGGGGTCCCAGCCGGCGAGGCGCGCCATCATCCACCAGAACGCGCGGCCCTTCTGTTCGCAGCTTTCATAAGTGGTGTGTCCCGCCTCGCTCCCATTGAAATGCGGGTGCTCCGACGGGATCATAGTGCCGTCATACTCATAACTGTGCAGCTCGCCGTCGAACCAGCAGTCCAGGTCCCCAAAATCGAACAGGACCTTGTTATTGTCGAGGCAGAACTGGCGGACCTGCTCGTTGAACCGATAGCGGTTGTAGCCGCTTTCGCCCGTTGCTTGAGCGTTTCCAGTCATGTATATGAATGTTACGTCGGGGTTTGCTGCCTCGAACGCCTGCATTCTGTCGAGATACTCGTTCAGAATGTCCTGCCAGTCGCTGTCCGTGGCCTGGCAGCACCAGCCAAACATCGAGTAGTTCATTTGGGGGTTGCTGTCCAGAATGCCCTGTGTGTTGGCGTAGTATTGGGACGGATCGTTGCTGGGATGGTACATACACAGAGCCCCCTCGATCTCCGGCAGGCCATTAGTGCTCATGGCTACTGCGAAGCTCCTGTCATCATTCTCGATCCTCTGAAGCCCCGTTACGAGCTGCGACCCGTGCGACGTGTGGCCGTAGTGTAGCTTGATGGCGTCCTGCGCCTCGTTTATCCAGTCGGACGGGACGGCATACAGATCGATGCAGTTGTGGTCGATGATGATCGCCTCGGAAGCATTCGTCACTGCCCCCACAGACAAGCAGACGAAGATAGCCAGATAACATGCAAGATAGGTCCTCGCTCGATAACCCATTGACCATGCCCTCCTGTCAGTTTAGGTCCAATCCGTCAATTAAGCTAACCGCACACTGCTAGGCGTCGTTGCTCTGCATCGAAAAAGCACTATTAGCACGCTCATGCTGAGCGAGCGTATCAAAGATACCATCAGCTTCTGCATTGGGAAAGCGCACGGACATTGCAGCGGCGGCCTCGTCTCAACGCAGACAAGGCGACAGAGTCACAGTGGCTTCCGATGGCGCCGTTGCGCAAATCAATTGCAGAATCGGTTGCGCTAACCGTATATTGAGAAACTGCATTGACCAAGGATTTGCGGGCTGATTTAAGGTGCGAGGCGAATAACATGAAGCTTGCAGAAGCAAGGACGCTATATCAGGGAGAGTGGATTGCCTTTCGTGAGTTGGAGGAGGTCGAAGACCCCGAGGGCGAGGTAGTCCTGCACAACAGCAACCGTCGGGCCTTTGACAAGGAGCTCCTGGAGCTTGGGCTGACTGGCCTTTACATCACTTTTGCCGGTCCACCTGTGCCCGAGGGCTACGCGGCGATCTTCTGACGGACAGGCCCATGCGCTTTCCAGCTAGTATCCCTCTGGTCGCGAGGAATGTTAAGATCGTCGGACCTAAAGGCTTTCTGAAGATCGACATGATCGTTGATACCGGTGCCGTGTTTACTGCCG
Organism: bacterium; assembly: GCA_035527515.1. NCBI lineage: Bacteria > bacterium. Next base: position 23,934 of record DATLAJ010000015.1, on the reverse strand, counting down.
TTTCTTGGTCTGACCTCAAGGCCATCGGCTATGATCCAGCGACAGTGCCCGACCGTCAGGAGATCATTACGGCCAACGGCGTCATCGAGGTTCCGAAGTTGTGCGTTGCGAGGATAGCTCTGGGAGATGTGGAAGCGAGCGAGGTGGAAGTCATCTGCCATGACATACCTGAATTGGCGGGGATTCGAGGGCTTCTGGGCCTGAGTTTTCTGAGGCACTTCAGAAACGTGATTGACTACCGCGAGGGTTATTTCGAGTTCTCGTGAGGTTAGGCGTCTGCGGCGCCAATCGGGGACCCTGAGCAAATCCCAATCGTCTGTCCGACACTGACGGCCCCAGGCACGCTTCGATTCCCCTTTCCGCTACTACCACGAGCCCCAACGCACCGGGCCAGAGCCCGTCCGGCTAACGATCGCATACCCCCTCCCGCGTGCCCATCCCTTGCTGCGTCGCTGAGCCGCGTGTCGCCGCAGTGCAAGTAGGTCTCTGCCATGTTTTTGTTCCCCTGTCGTCTCAATGTGTCGATGAGCTCAGGGATGACCTCTTCTTTCCCTAACGCAATGAATGTGTACACTGCGTTCTGGACAACGGTGTCTTTCCCTGAGTAAAGGTCCGGGAGCAAAGTCCGCTTCGTGTCGGCCCACATCCCTAACAACTCGCCACGATCTCGCTTCGCCGCGCAGTAATGGACCTTATCTTTGCGTGAGGCCGCTTGCCAGCCAAGCGCATCCAAAGCTGCCGCGGCGGACTTCCCAGCGTCACAATTTCGCTGTCAACCAACCTAGACCGTAACCTCATACAGCGCTCTACTCCCTGAAGATTCTCAAAGACTGACTTTAGGATACATAGCCCTCAGTTCGGATTCAAGTCATACATGCTTTGCCTTTGGGGGAGAGGGTTGTCAGCTGGCACGGATTCCCCACGTTACACGTGGGGCTATTCACGTTAACCCCCTTGCGGGGATTTGCTGCGGGGGTTATGTCCTAAAAAGAGCAACGCGCAGCCGGTGTGAAGCCCCATAAAACCAAAAGGCTGCCATGAGCCAATCCAAAAACAGCATGGGGAAACTCTTCTGTTGGTTATCTTGACTTTGTGCGGTGAGCTCGTATCCTTGAGAGCCGTTGTCTGATGATTCTTCTAACGTTGAATGCTTAGGAGGGTATTTGTATGGCTTTCTTGCTGATCATCCTAATTCTGGTTGTCCTTTATGTTCTCAGCTGTATCAAGATACTCAGCGAGTATGAGCGAGGCGTCATCTTTCGATTGGGACGTCTTCTGGACAGGCCCAAGGGCCCGGGGCTCTTTTTCCTGTTCAAGCCGATCGACAGGATGGTGAGGGTCGATCTGAGGCTCGTGGCTATGGATGTCCCGCCGCAGGACGTCATCACAAAAGACAACATCTCCATAACCGTAAACGCCGTCGTCTATTTCAGGGTCATGGAACCAAGCAATGCCATCGTGAAGGTCGAGGACTATCAATACGCGACGTCGCAGCTTGCCCAGACCACGTTGAGGAGCGTTCTTGGGCAAGCGGACCTCGACACCCTTCTATCTGATAGAACCAGGATCAACACCGACCTTCAGACGATTCTCGATGCCGACACCGACCCCTGGGGCATCAAGGTGGCCAAGGTTGAGATCAAGCACGTCGATCTGCCAACCGAGATGAAGCGCGCCATAGCAAGGCAGGCCGAGGCGGAGCGAGAGAGAAGGGCCAAGGTCATCAATGCGGAGGGCGAATACCAGGCGGCCGCGAGGCTCGCTGATGCCGCAACCATAATAGGCAAGCATCCCATGGCGCTTCAAATGCGCTACTTGCAGACGCTGACCGAGGTGGCGGCTGAGAACAACTCGACGATCGTATTCCCGATCCCGATCGACCTGTTCAAGCCGTTCATCAAGTTTGCGGAGTTACTGAAAGAGCAGGGCGAGGCTAAGAGCGAATAGGAGAAGTCGCGCATCTGGGCGATTTGCGTAGCGGCGATTCATCCGAGCTTGGAACATAGATGGACAGGACCTTTGTGGGGGCAGGCCTTGTGTTTGCCCGACCTCAAACGGCTGAGGGCTTGTGAGCGCGAACGACCGGGGCCCCTGCAAGATGACGCGGCGTTCAATCCGACTGCGCGGATTTGACTACGGAAGGGGAGGAGCGTATTTCATAACGGTCTGTACCGAAGAACGCTGCTGCATTCTGGATGACTCCGGTATGATCGACATGATTGCCTCAGAGTGGCGAGGGCTTTCCAGTCGATTCTGTCGCGCACAGCCTGATGTTCTCGTTGTTATGCCGAATCACTTCCACGGCGTAGTTTTCTTGCACCCCCACACGCATCAACGGTTGTCTGAACCACGCCTAGGCGACATCATCTGTGCATTCAAGTCGATCACTACTGTGAAGTATCTCAAGGCGTTAAGCAGCGAGGTTGGGAACCAGTGAAGCGCCGGCTATGGCAGCGCAACTATTACGAAAGGTTTATACGGAACGAAAAAGAGCTGTTCCGCATCCGGGAGTACATCTCCAACAACCCCAGATTGTGGGATATGGATCGAGAAAACCCAGACTGCGTGACTGAACATGAGTTCTATAAATGGTTATACGGGTAGCGCGTTAAGGATCGGGCCCTGAGCACAACGGGCGGAGACAAGCCCCGCCCCTACACGCTAAGGGATACCATTGAGAAAGGAGCGATGTTTGGCGGATACACGAGAGAGATGGAAGAGTAGAACGGGTTTTCTGCTGGCGTCGATCGGCTCGGCAATCGGTCTGGGCAACATCTGGCGGTTCAACTACGTCTGCTACAAGAACGGTGGTGGGGCGTTTCTCATCCCATATCTGACGGCGCTCGTGGTCGCAGGTATTTCGCTTCTTCTGCTCGAGTATGCGGTCGGCCATAGGACGCGCGGCTCGGCGCCTGTCGCCTACAAGCAAGTCGGCAAGGGCTGGGAGTGGGTCGGCTGGATGACCATCAACATCGCGATGTTCGGCATTCTCATTTACTACGCCGTCGTTCTGGCCTGGTGCGCCAACTTCCTCACCTACTCCTACTCCTTAAAGTGGGGCGCTGACCCGGACAAGTTCTTTATGTCAGAGTTCCTCAACATCACCAAGGGCCCCTGGGAATTGGGCTCCATCCAGTGGCACATAGTTATAGCGCTTGCGGTCGTATGGGCCCTGAACTGGTTCATCACTTTCAAGGGCGTGCAACGAGGCATCGAGATAGCCTGCAAGGTCTTCATGCCGCTTCTACTCGTGCTGACCGTGATCTTGGTCATTCGAGGCGTTACACTGCCCGGAGCGATGACTGGGATCAAGTGGTATTTGACTCCGGATTTCGGCAAGCTTGGTGAGTTTCAGGTTTGGCGGGACGCATTCTGCCAGGTGTTCTTCTCGATTGGTGTGGGCTTCGGGATCATGATCGCCTACGCGAGCTATCTACCCAAGAGGGCTAACCTCACTGGCAACGCAGCGATAACTGCTTTGACGAACAGCGGCTTCTCGCTCTTTATGGCGTTTGCAGTTTTCGGGACGCTCGGCTACATGGCCACTGCCACCGGCAAGCCCGCCAGCGAGGTGGTTACCTCGGGTCCCACACTTGCGTTCGTGGTCTTTCCAAAGGCGATCAGCCTGATGCCCTTTGCGCCTCATCTGTTCGCCGTTCTGTTCTTCACGTGCCTTTTGGTTGCGGGGCTATCCTCCTCAATCTCTATCGTCGAAGGCTTTGGCTCCGGGCTGATGGATAAGTTCGGCATCTCCCGGAAGTCGGCCGTAACACTTCTTTGCGGAATCGGTTTCTTGGGCGGACTGATCTATTGCACCGGGGCTGGGCTTTACTGGTTGGACATCGTCGATCATTTCGTCATGCACTATGGCGCTGTTCCGTTGGCGATTGTGGAGTGCATAGTGTTTGGCTGGCTGATACGGGGCACAGTAAAGGGGAAAACTGCTCGAGGCGCACAATTCCTAAGGATGCACATCAACCGGGTCTCGGACCGCAAGATAGGGGCATGGTGGGTCTGGGTGGTGAGAATCGTCATACCGGCCATACTCTTCTGTTTCACGATCGTGGGCGTGATCGATATTTTCCAAAAGGGCTACGGGGGCTACACAAGCGGCCAGCTTGTCGGCATCGGTCTTGGTTCGGTGGTCCTATTCTTCGTCTTGGCGCTGGTCCTCACCTTCAGGTCTTGGCACAGGGAAAGGCACGCCGGCTGGGAGGACGACGAGGAGTAGCGCTGCCAGGGCTGGCCTCGCAACCCGATCCCCCATCTCAAGATGGGGTTGGGGCAAGGATAGCCTTCTCGCATGGCCATCGCCTGCGCCGGGCGGTGAGGTCGCTCAGGCCGGACGGCTCCTTTCTATGAATCACCGCGTTTCAATGCGGTGATATAGACGGCTCTCATTATCCTAACACCCGAATTCATTCGGGTGGACTGGGAAGGCGAGCCGCCTCCCCTGCCCCATGGACAGACGCAACGTTACCTACAATGCAGGCTTGCCCCCGCGTGATCGCGCTAGCTCGACTAAAGACGGCGTCATCTCCCTCACCGCTCTGGTCAAGAGGCCGTGGCCGGCTACGATCTTTTTGAGCTTCTCGGCATCGGCCGAATAAGGCAGGTGGCCTAAGAGCTTGTTGTCCGTCACGACCATAACCGCAAGCGCCGCAACGTTATAGCTCTTGGCGATCGCATAAACAGCGGCAGTCTCCATATCCACTGCCTCGCCGGACTCTGCCCACTTGCGAAGCATCTCGTCCGTCTGCGCGAAGAAGAGGTCAACGGTGCAGACCTGGCCAACGTGAAGCGGGATGCCCGCTCTCTGGGCCATTGGCCGAAGCCGTTCCGTAAAAAGCGCAAGAAGTCCGCTGTCCGCCGGGACTTGCGCCTGACCGTAGTAGTGCCGGGCTACTTGGTCGAAACTCCTCGCTGCCGAGGCGATAAAAATGTCCCCAACAGCTACATCCGGAGATAGCGCTCCGCAGAAATCCACCCGCAGAAGCACCTTTGCTCCCCCCTTGCAGACAAGATTGCCCACGAGCTCGACCGACGGCGCTCCGATGCCGCTCTCAACAACGCTGACGAACTTGCCCCGGCAGAAGACCTTTCGCGTCCTGCCGGAGCGAATTGAGAACGGAAACTCCTTCACAAGCCGCTTCGAGGAAGGCACCGACGCCGGAAAGAGCACAAAATCCGACAGCGAGAACGTCCGAAGTCCAAAGAACGCCTCGCGCCTCGCCGGCGTCATCTTTCTTCCCATTCGACCAGCAAGCAGAAGCGCAATCCTGTCCCTAAACCGCAATCTGATTCCCCTATCTTTGTTGATTAGAAATCGCGCACAGCCTATACCGGTCACGCCGCACCCCGCAACCTTCGACTTCTCGCGGAATGGATTCGCGGAGCGGTTTCACGTGGAGATCGGCCAGAGAAACGTCTTCGTGGTGCAGCCGATGTGTTCGCGGGCGTTTGCTTTGAAAACACCTACATCGCGGGTCAGAGCGACTGCGGCCGCACTAAGATGCAGCTCGCCGCTCTCCAGTGGGATTTGACAAAGGGCAGCCTATGCACGTAGGCTTTGCCCATCAAAAGACCTTAGAGGGAGACAGATGGAAGTCGTAACAGCCGCCGAGATGCAAGCGCTCGACCGTGATGCGATCGAGGTTTTGGGTATCCCGGGGCCGGTCCTGATGGAGAACGCCGGCAGGAGCGTCGTTGAGCACCTGAAGCGCCGTTTCGGGGACATTAGCACGAGGCAGGTCGTCGTCCTTTGCGGGAAGGGCAACAACGGGGGTGACGGCTTCGTTGTGAGCCGCTGGCTCAATGGGATGGGCGTCCCGACTAGGACCATCGTTCTGGCGAATCTGGACGATATCAAGGGCGACGCGAGGCTGAACCTCGAGATACTTCGTCGCATCGGTGTCTCGGTTGATTTTGCCCCTGGTCTGGCGAGTTTCCGGAAGTTCACTGATACTCTTTTCTCCTGCGATATTATTGTGGATGCGATGCTGGGGACTGGGCTTACGCGTGGCGCTTCTGGCATCTTTGGTGAGGTCATCGAGATGGTCAACAGCATGCCGGGCTACGTGGTCTCGGTCGATATGCCTTCAGGGCTCTCGTCCGACACTCCGCAACTGCTGGGGAGCGTGGTCAGGGCGGCCACCACCGTAACCTTCGGGCTGCCCAAGGTCGGCCAGCTGCTCTATCCGGGCGCCGAGTTTGTCGGCGAGCTTGTCGTCGCAGACATCGGCATCCCGCCCGAGACCGTCGCCAAGAGCAACGTTAAGACCTATCGCATGGACGCGGATGAGCTCGACCTGGGCATATTCTTGCGCAAGCCAGATACACACAAGGGAACGTTTGGACACGTCCTGATCGTTGGCGGCTCGACCGGCAAGACCGGAGCGGTTGCGCTCGCAGCTGAGGCCGCGATGAGGGCCGGGGCCGGGCTTTGCACGGCCGCTATTCCCGCCTCGTTGAGCGCGATTATGGAGGTGAAGACCACCGAGGCAATGACAATTCCGGTGGCAGAGGGGAAGGCTGGCGGTATCTCTCCTGCCGCTACCGATCAGATACTACAAGCAATCGAGAGGCTCAGAATCACCGCTATCGCTGTCGGCCCGGGACTTGGGACAGCGCCCGAGACGGTTGAGTTCGTCTGTCAGCTGCTCCCGAGGATAGAAGCCGTCCCGATAGTTCTCGACGCAGACGGCATCAACGCTCTGGCCGGGAAGGCCGATCTGCTGAAAGGGCTAGATGCGCCCGTCATTGTAACGCCTCATCCGAAGGAGCTCTCGCGGCTCAGCGGAAGGGCCATGTCGGACATTCTGAAGGACCGCTTGGGGGCTGCTCGCGAGTCTGCACGCTCTTTGGGCGTGTTTCTGTTGCTCAAGGGAGCGAGAAGCATCGTTGCGGCTCCCGATGGGACTGCATTCATCAACATGACAGGCAATCCGGGCATGGCGAGCGGCGGGACGGGGGATGTTCTGACGGGGCTTGTCGCGGCCTTCGCCGGGCAGGGTGCCCCACCGCTCGAGGCTGCCAAGCTTGGCGCCTATCTTCACGGACTAGCCGGCGACGTGGCTGTCGAGTCTCTTGGCGAGGCGAGCCTGGTGGCTTCTGACATTCTCGATTTCTTGCCTGAGGCAATCGACCGAGTTGTTGGCTAGAGTCGCGCGAGCAAGGGAGGAAAAATGACATGAGTCGGGCGACCCGACGGCGCTAACGTGAAAAGGATCAAGGCGCACGGCCAAAGCGCGCGGGAGCGAGGCAAATCTGTCGGCCACGGTGTCTCATCTCTTACGCTCTTTAGGGCTTCCCTCTATGTCAGGCATTTGGCAGACTTGGAAGCCGAGGGTAGGGAAACCATCTCTTCGAGGGAGCTTGCCGGCAAGTTCTCGATCAGCGCTGCGCTCGTGCGCAAGGACCTGGGGCTATTTGGCGCATTTGGCAAAGCCGGGGTTGGGTACTATGTCAAGGGGCTGAGAGAAGCTCTGCTTCAGAAGCTTGGGCTGAAGAGAACGTGGAACGTGGCCATCGTGGGCGCCGGGAGACTAGGTATCGCCCTGTCGAGGCATAAGGGTCTTGCCGAAAGCGCGTTCCGAGTGGCTGCCATTGTTGACAAATATCCTGAAGCCACGGCAGCGAAGCGAGATTCTGGACTTGAGGTATTCCATGTCGATGATCTGCCTCGATTAGTCAACGAAAGATGCATAGAACTTGGGATAATCGCTGTGCCCGCGTCGAGCGCACAGGATGCGGCCGACACGATCGCGCAGGCGGGCATAAAAGCGATATTGAACTTCGCACCCACTCATATCGATGTTCCCCAAGGCATCTTCGTGCATAATGTGGATTTCACTATCTACCTCGAGAATCTCGCCTACTACGCAAACCAGGCCTATTATCGCGACGGCCACCCTTGCGACCTAGGTGATAAGGATTGGCTCGGACATCAAGAGTGAAAGACGACTTGCGAGGCGGGCGGATTAAGCGCCGAAAGAAGCCGGCTCGCAGTCTCTCTATGCTCGCCGGGCAGAACATCCTGCTCCTAATGCTATTGGCTGTCCCACTGGCGTTCACGCCTCTTACCTTAGACAGGTATAGCCAGATCAAGTGGGCCATCCTCCAACTCCTGGTGCCGTTTCTCCTGGCGGCGGCGCTTGTTTTCAGAAGGACTATAAGGGAGGTTTTTTTCACAGGACCCATGATGGTTCCCGCGCTCGTGTTTGTGGCCTGTGGCTTCGTCTCGGTCCTGTTCGCACAGAACAGGCCCTGGGCCGCGCGGAGCGCCGTCAATCTGCTCTACATGTTGGCGCTCATGCTCGCCTGCAAGACGCTGGTGCAGACGGGGCTTGATCTCCGCAAGGTTCTCGTGGCCATTATCATCGCCAGCACCCTGGTGGCCCTGCTTGGCATCATCCAGTATTATGGGCTTTTCGGCCAGAGACGTATCCCCGATTCGTATGGCGAGCTGCAAACACCTTCCACCATCGGCCACAACAACTTCGCGGCAGCATTCATCATAATGGCCATCCCGGCGACGCTTGCGGTCTTGGCCTCGGCAAGCCGGGCATGGGTAACTGTTGCATACTCGGTGAGCCTGTCCGTTCAGCTTTATTACCTCATAATAACCGCAAGCAGGGGCGCCTGGACCGGCTGCTTCGTGGGTTCGTTTTTCTGGGCGGTCTGGGCGTTCGTTCTCCCAGCGCTCAGTCGCTCCAAAGGCCCGAGGCGGTCGCGAAAGGCGATCGTCGTCGTGCTGCCGTTGGTCTGTGCCGTCGTGGCGCTAATCATCGCAAGTCCCTCAACAAGGTCGCTCGTCATCGACAAGGCCGCCTCGATGATCAACTTCAACGACAAGCCCATACAGTTCCGGCTGCTGACCTGGAGGTCAACCATATCGATGATCGCGGAGCGGCCCTTGGGAGTGGGGCTAGCCAATTATGAGATGCGCTACCCGGAATACCGCTCTCCGGAAGAACACCGAATAACGGGCCGGTTCAAGAAGGTTCAACACGCACACAACGAGTACCTCCAGACCACGGCGGAGCTTGGTGTTTATGGCACAGTTGCCTTCCTATTTCTCATTGTATCGTTCTTCAGGGCGGGCGCGAGCGCAGCAAGAAATGCCCAGGCTCGCAGAGATAAACTCATGCTTCAGGCCGTCTTAGTTGGGCAGCTGGCCATGCTCGTCCACTCAATCTTCAGCTTCCCAGCTCATCTTCCAGTAACGCTCATGATGTTCTGGGTCTATTGCGGACTTGTGGCTGCGCCGATACGTCTCGAAACTGGAGCAGCGATCGCCAGCAAGAACCCCCACCGCCGCTCCGCACCAGCGCTACTGATCGCGGCCCTCGTGCTCGCAATCCTTCAACTCTCCGCCTCCGAACTCATCTCAGAATATCATCAATCCAGAGGCATCTTGCTTAAGAACAAGGCCGAATACGAGCAGGCGGCGGCCCAGTTTCAGAAGGCGGCCGAGTTCTGCAACTCCAACTTCCTGAACCACTACCTCGCCTCGGTATGCCTCCGCAACATGGGCAAACTCGACGATGCCATCGACGAGAGCCTGAAGAGCCTCAAGTACAACCCTAACGACCGCCATTCGATCTTCAACCTCGGGGCGCTTTACTCCTACAAGGGCAGGACGGACGAGGCGATCGGGCTTTGGAAACGTGTTCTTTCTCTCGATCCTGACTATGCTCAAGCTTACTTCAATATGGGAGCTGTTTACGAACACTTGGGCAAGCCCGCTCTCGCGCTGAGCGCCTACAAGAACGCGCTCGGGATAGCCCCTGGGATGAAGGGTGCCTGCCACAATTTGGTCGTCATGCTCGAGAGGATGGCCAGGTTTTCAGAGGCTAGGGATGCCCTTGTGCACTGCCTCGAGAACGTTCAGGACCTTCAGCTGCAGCTCGACCTTGCACGAGTCTATACGACGCTGGGTGAGACCGGGAATGCCCAGCGCACGCTCATCGACGCGAGGCGCCTCTTCGGCGAAGACGAGCGCATCGAGGCACTGCTTCGCAGCTTGGAGAATGAACATTAGCAGCCGCATCGCTGGCGCCGCTGCATGGGTCTTTTTAGCCGTCATAGTCCTCGTTATAGGCATACTTCAGCTAACGGACTTTCTGCCCGGGGCTTGCCGAGAGTTGGACGTGTCCGAAGAGGCACCCCAAGTTAGTTCCGAGCTGCCCCCTGCTGGCTCGCTCAGGGACTTTCTCAACTCCAACCCCCACGGGTCCATCGTTATCATCTGCGTCAATGGGCGACCGTCACAGCAGACGTGGCAAGCGCTTCGGCGAGGCATGGTCCGCATCGGAGCACAGCGCGAGATAGGTCCCATTTTGGGCGCCTCCTTCGTCCTCATTGGAGTGATGGACGCCCGGCCTGGCTCGGCGGTATTCAAGATGGGTGTTCAGGAGATCGAGATCAGGCTCAGAAAAGGCCAAGAGATCGGCTCAACGGGCGTTGTTGCGCCTCAAAGCATCGTGGCCAAGAGCATCGGCGATTCGGAGAGCATCGGAAGGGCGGTTATATCGGTGGCCGGCGTCTGGCTTTCGCCAAACAAGGTGGGCGTAAACGTGGTGGTCATCGACGGCGGTGGACGTTGCATAAGACGCGGGAGTTTTCAATAACAGATGCTGCCAGCAGGTTTTTGGGTCTCAGCACTAGGTTTGACCGAGGGGATTTTATGAGCGTGGCGGAAGTTCTTGGCGCGATAGACATCGGGACGGGCTCCGTGCTCTGCCTCGCAGTTGAAAAGAGAGTGAATGGGTTGGGGCAAGAGCTTCTCAACGAGAGCATTATCACGGGGCTTGGCGCTGGGACAGCGAGCGACCCTGCGATGCGGAGGGAGAGCATCGAGCGCACGCTGGCCGCGGTGGTCGAGTACGTTGATAAGCTGCGGGAGGTTGGCGCAGCTAGCATCTCCATTGTGGGGACGAGCGCGCTTCGGAAGGCGCCCAACAGAGACGAGTTCGCGGCAGCAGTCAGGCAGAGTACCGGCCTTGAGGTAGAGGTAATAAGCGGCAACGAGGAGGCCCGGCTGACGTTCTGGGGTGCGACCTGTGGCATTACCTGTGGCATTCCGCTCTCGACCAGCCGGATTGCTGTGATGGACGTGGGCGGCGGCAGCACGGAGCTTGTTCTGGGCAGCGCTAGCTCAAAAGAGGCGAGCGAGCCGACCCCGCCGGAGCTTGCGGTCAGTATCCCGCTCGGAGCGCTGACCCTAACGGACCGCTTCATCACGCTCTATCCGCTCGATTTGGCCGTGACCGCACAATTGAGGGCCGCCATTCGCGACGAGCTGAAGGGAACAGAGACCGAAAAGCTCGTGGAAAAGGCGACAAGCGGCCCCGTCAATCCGCTGCTAGTAGCAGTGGGCGGGTCGGCGACCACACTCGTGGCGATGGAGCACAATATCGTGCCATACGCACCCGAGCGGGTTCAAGGAGTTCGGGTTACGCAGGATGTCATACTGAAGCACATTGACAGGCTGGGGAAGATGTCGCTTGCCCAGCGGCATCAAATCCCGTCGTTGCCGAAGGGACGTGCGCCGGTGATAGACGCGGGGCTTCTGATACTGCACGAGCTACTGTCCTTATTCGGCGCTTCGGCCATGACGGTCTCGGATAGGGGCCTAAGATACGGCGTCATCGTCCGGGACAGCCTGCGGCACTCTTGAAAGGCAGCGCACACCTGGCGAGCAGACCACCATCCCGGCAAGCACGCCTCGTGCCCATTTCCGCTCGGGCTCGCTTTTGTAACCCTCAGCGAAAGAGCTTCCTCAGACCTTTCCCGATCGCCCGACCGACGAGGCGCCTACCAACCCGCTTGCTGATTCTCTTGGGGCTTCCGCCGCTCAAAGCCTGAAGGTCGCCCAGAAAACGGCCCAGCTTGTAAGTCCCACTCCTAACAGAACGCGAGAACATCCTTTTTGTCATTCAGTCACACCTCCTCGCTGTTCAGCACTCTACGTGATCCTTATCATATAGAAAAGTCCCGCAATTGGCCCAAATTGTCAAGAGGTTCTCAACGCCGCCCGTGCCCGGCCCCAGGAGTTTAACCGGCCAACCCGAGGCGCAACCTGACTTGCATCCGCTCGCAGACAGCCTATATTTGGATGCGCGATAAGGAGGGGTGGCCGAGAGGTCGAAGGCGGCGGTCTTGAAAACCGCAGACCGAAAGGTCCGTGGGTTCGAATCCTACCCCCTCCGAGCCGCTTTCCGGCGATTGAGCGCGGAAAACTCTCTCAAGACCTACTTTCCCTGTTTAGCCTTGTTGTTACATTGTGATGCTCAGGTAAACGGCACAATAGCGGCACAAAGATTGGGGTTGATGTGAAGTGTCGGCGAAGTTATGTGTATCGTTCAGGGCAAGGCTACCAAAGCAGGATTGCACTCAAGAACGGCACAATAGCGGCACACTGACCTTGGTCTTAGGCAAGAATGAACACCACGGAACCCCAAGGGCAGGGCGAAACGGAGTTGTGCGGGCTTCTGACTATCAGAGTAGTATCAGACATCACATAAGGGGCGAAACGTCTCTACGGGCGTCTGGCGCAATTTCTCGGATCGGACATCCCGCTCACCGCATCCCCTCGAATTTGCACTCCGAATCCAGGTCTTCTCGCACTCTAGTTGGCGTGGCGCCGATAAGCCCGAACAGAGCAAACCTCAATGAGCTGGATTTACCCGACCATCTGATCTTTGAGCCTGCAAATATCACACCGGCATGCCGAGGCTTGTATCTGCGCCATCGAGCGGAGAATACCGTAACATACTGCCGGTTCTTGATTCAGCCGCAGACTTGTGTTTCAATCCCTAAACCCAAGACGGGCCATCGCGACGTATTGTGCACGAAGCTGAAGGCGCCGAGGCGTTCCTTCTCGGTTCCTGACCGTCAAGGTCGCGTAACACGAATTTGCCCTCGTGGCATATATAAATGGGGAGTCTGCCAAGAAAGCACCTGCGGCATGACCACAGCCTATCACGCCAAGTATTTCGCATATAGATTGACCCGCCAAGGTGGCTTCAGTGCCGAGCGACTCTCTAGGTCACTCTTTGACGCGTGCGTCGATCTGAATCCCCACCAGATAGAGGCCGCCGCATTCGCCATCAGATCGCCATTGTCAGCGGGGACCCTCCTCGCCGATGAAGTAGGGCTCGGCAAGACCATCGAGGCCGGGATAGTCCTTTGCCAATACTGGGCTGAATCTCAACGAAAGCTCCTAGTCATCTGCCCAGCATCGCTACGAAAGCAGTGGGGACTGGAGCTGGAGGAGAAGTTCAGCCTCCCAGTCTTAATCCTGGACGCAAAGACCTATCGCCTCGCAACAGCACAGGGCAATCCCAACCCATTCGAGGCTAACGCAGTAGTGATCACTTCTATACACTTCGCCAGTCGCCAATGCGCCCAGCTGCGTCCCCGAGAATGGGATTTGGTCGTCATCGACGAGGCGCATAAGCTTCGCAATTCATACAGGCCCAGCAACAAGATGGGGCAGAACATACGATGGGCACTCGAGAATCGGCGCAAGATACTGGTCACAGCAACGCCTCTACAAAACTCGCTTATGGAGATTTACGGCTTATCAACCTTGATCGACGAACGTATGTTCGGCAATCCAGGCTCATTCAGAAGCCAATACGGAAACGTTGCCTCCGATCTTGACGCATTGCGCAACAGACTGGTTCCCTTCTGCAAGAGGACACTCCGAAGACAAGTTGTGGAATACGTTCGGTTCACCGAACGACGGCTGCTCACCTGCCCATTTCAACCCTCTGAACAGGAGCACGGACTATACAAGGCCGTCTCAAGTTTCCTCCAGCGAGATGATACCTATGCACTACCGACCCAGCAACGCCACCTGACAGTTCTCATCGCCCGCAAACTCCTCGCCTCATCCTCAATTGCCATCGCCAAGACGCTCGAAGCCATGAAGGATCGATTGATCAAGCTTCGCGACGGCCAACCGCCCGAGCAAGAGAGCCTGGCCGAGAAGATCATCGAAGGCGAGGAAATCGGCGACGATCTCCTCGATGAGTTCCCAGAGACCGACCAGGAGGATCAAGAGGCCACACCGCCCTCGGACGATGAACCCATCAGAATCGACCGCAAGAAGCTAGAGGCCGAAATCCAGGAACTGGAGAGATACATCCTCTGGGCCCAGAGCATAGGAATCGACACCAAGACCCGAGCCCTGCTAAAGGCCCTCGACGTCGGCTTCAAGCAGCTGGTCAAGATGGGTGCAGCCCGCAAAGCCGTGGTCTTCACCGAGTCAAGGCGCACCCAGGAGTATCTCACTCGTTTCCTCGAATCGAACGGGTACGCCGGACAGGTATGCACCTTCAACGGCAGCAACACCGACCCCGACTCCCGAAGTATCTATGAACGTTGGCTCGAGGCCAATCGGAACACCGGAAGGTCAAGCGGCTCACGACAGGTGGACTGCAGAACTGCCATCATTGAACACTTCCGGGACCAGGCCAGCATCATGATCGCAACCGAAGCAGCGGCAGAAGGCATAAACCTCCAGTTCTGCTCTATGGTTATCAACTACGACCTCCCGTGGAACCCCCAGCGCATTGAGCAACGCATCGGCCGATGCCACCGCTACGGACAGGAGTTCGACGTCGTTGTCATCAACTTCCTAAACGAACGAAATGCTGCCGATCAACGCGTCTACGAGCTGCTCGACGAGAAGCTCCACCTTTTTCGAGGCCTGTTCGGCGCATCCGACGAGGTCCTGGGCGCGATTGAATCCGGCGTGGACTTTGAGCGTCGCATCCTGGACATATACCAGCAATGCCGCACCCCCGAGGAGATCGAAGCCGCTTTCCAAGAGCTCCGTCAGCAGCTCGAGGAGACAATCGAGAGCAAGCTCGCCGCAACCCGGCGCACACTCCTGGAGCAATTTGATGAGGAAGTTCACGCGCGCCTCCGTGTTAATCTGGAGGGCACCCGGCAACAGCTGGACCAGATAGGCAAGCTGTTCTGGACGCTCACCAAATTCGTCCTGTCCGACCTCGCAACCTTCAACGATAGCGACCTCACCTTCAACCTGTCCCGATCCCCTGTGGAAGGCACGCAGCCGGGCACGTATCATCTCATCTCTAAGACCGAGCGAAACGTCAAAAGCGACTTCCTTTATCGACTCTCACATCCCCTCGGCCAGCACGTTATCGAGACCGCAAAAGCCTATCCGGCGCCGTTGGCTTCCCTCACATTCGACATCTCTAATCACCCAGTCAAGATCTCCCTCGTTGAAGCCTTGAAGGGGCAGTCCGGCTGGCTCCACCTCCAGCGACTCACCATTCATTCCTTCGAGCTTGAGGAGCATCTTCTCTTTTCAGCCTTGGGTGACGATGGCAGCGCACTCGGCCAAGAAGTCTGCGAGAAGCTCTTCAATTGCCACGCCACTGTCGGCCCCCGAAGGAACATCTCACCCAGTATAAGGACCCGACTCGAAGGAGAGGCGGAGCGACATGCCAAGTCTACCATCAGCCTATCCGTGGAGAACAACAGCCGATATTTCAACGAGGAACGTGAGCGTCTCGAGCAATGGGCTGAAGACGTTGTGTTTGCGGCTGAGAAGGATCTCAAGGACACGAAGAATCAGATCAAGTTGCTGAACCGACAATCCAGACAATCACCAACGCTTAACGAGCAACACAAGTTACAGGACAAGATACGGCAACTGGAGAAGAAAAAACGACGCCAGAGACAACAGATATTCGACACCGAGGATGAGATAATCGACAAGCGCGACAAACTCATCTCAGCATTAGAGAAGAGAATGGCCCAGCGGACCTCGATCGAATCCTTGTTCACCATCCGCTGGTCTGTAAAATGAAGCACCGACTCGAAACGACTTGAAATACTTTACCTATTAGGTAATCTTAATTGTTGAATCTATGGACATAAAGTTCAGGTTGAAGAAGCTCGCAAAGGTCTTTAACTCAGACCCGCGACTTCGTAGAGAATACGGGAAACAAATGGCAGAGATTATCGAGAATCGACTGAAGGTCCTAAAGGCGGCTCCATGCTTGGGGGCAGTCCCGAAGATCAAACCCGAGAGGTTGCATCCATTGGCGGGAAAAAGGAAAGGACAGTACGCGGTGGACTTGAAGCAGCCATATCGCTTGATCTTCGAACCCAACGTAACAGCATTGCCAGAGAAACCGGATGGCTCGATTGATCTTGCGCAAATCAAGGAGATCATCATTCTTGAAGTGAGGGATTATCACTGATGTCTAGCCTGCAACTGTATCAGTATGAACCAGATTATGCTGTCCATCCTGGAAAGATACTGAAGGAGCATCTCTCCGCTCGAAACATGAAGCAATCTGACCTGGCAAGGCTCTGCGGATTGTCTGCCAAACACATTAGCCAGATCATCAGCGGAAATGCCCCGGTTACGCCTGAAACGGCTATCCAACTCGAGCGAGTTCTTGGGATGTCTGCAAACATCTGGAACAACCTCGATGCGGATTATCGCCTTCATATCGCGAAGGAAGAAGAACGCAAACGACTCAGTGCGGCGGTTCAGTGGTTGAAGCAATTCCCCGTCAGAGAACTGAAGAAAGGGGGCTTCTTGCCCAAGTCGAGAGATACGGTCGATATAGCTAGAGGTCTCTTGAGTTTCCTTGGCGTTGGGAGCTTCGAAAATTGGGAAGCCAGCTACAACATCTTGGCCGTGTCCTGTCGACAGTCTCCCGCCTTCAAGAGCTCAAAGGAATCAGTGGCGGCATGGCTCAGGATTGGGGAGTTAATGGCTGAGAACATCTCGACCCAATCCTATGACAGAGACACGTTTGAGGAATCGCTGAGAGCGATTAGAGCATTGACTCGAGAACTCCCTAGTGTTTTTGAGCCCAGGATGAGGGAACTATGTCGACAATCAGGTGTGGCCCTAGTATTCGTCGCGGAGCTCCCAGGCACCCATCTCTCTGGAGCAACAAGATGGCTCAACCGCAATAAGGCCTTGATAATTCAGAGCCTCCGCTACAAGAAAGATGATCATTTCTGGTTCACCTTCTTCCACGAGGCAGCCCACATCCTGCTCCATGGGAAGAACAGGAAAAGCCTCTTTATCGATGACACAAAGATGGACTCGAGTGATAAGGAAGATGAGGCCAACCACTTCGCCGCAAATGCCCTGATACCTGAGGCGAAGTATCTGTCATTTGTTAGCAAAGGTCGCTTCTATGAAGAACATATTGTCGCATTCGCCAGACAATTGGGCATCGCACCGGGCATCGTCGTTGGCCGCCTCCAGTACGATAGGAAGATCAAGCCCAGCTGGCAAAACAAGTTAAAGCGCTCATTCGAGCTCGTGGAGAGCACCCGCGAGGACCAGGCTGAATGAGTAGCTTCGATGATCTGAAGGCCAAGCTCGCCGAGATATTCCAGCTCGACCAAGCGGACCTGGACTTTGGCATCTATCGCATCATGAACCAGAAGCGGGATGAGATTGAGCGCTTCTTGGATGATGATCTCCTGCCCCAGGTGCGTCAGGCCTTCGAGGAATATCAGACAGGCGACCGTGCTCACATCGAGGATGAGCTGAAAGAGGCGGTGAAGCAGGCTGAGTCGCTTGGCGTTGATCCTGATGCCAGCTCGAAGGTCAAGGAGCTCCGGGAGAAACTGGCCGAGGCGCCGGATATCGCCGCTCTTGAGAATGAGGTCTATTCGCACCTGTACAACTTCTTCCGCCGCTACTACCACCAGGGCGACTTCCTAAGCCTCAGACGCTACAAGGAGGGTGTCTATGCCATCCCCTACGAGGGCGAGGAGGTCAAGCTCCACTGGGCGAACCACGACCAATACTACATTAAGACCTCCGAGTATTTCCGGGACTACACGTTCAAGCTGTCTTCCGGGAAACGCGTCCACTTCAAGCTAGTTGAGGCAGACACCGAGAAGGACAACCAGCAGCCGCAACGCGGCAACGAGCGACGGTTCATTATCGCAGCCGAGGACCCGATATGCGAACAGGACGGCGAGCTCTTCATCCGCTTTGAATACGCGCCCGATCCTGAGAACAGAAAGCAAGCCGAGCTCAACGCCGAGGCAGTCCAAAGGGTTCTTGCCCTTCTCGGGCGAGGCGAATGGCTAACCGAGGAGCGACGGGAGTGGTTCAACGGTCTGTCTGAACTGAAGGCGACGGAGAAGAACCCGAAACGCACTCTTCTTGACAAGCGCCTCGCCGACTACACGGCGCGGAACACGTTCGACTACTTCATCCACAAGGACCTGGGCGGCTTCTTGAGGCGCGAACTCGACTTCTACATCAAGAATGAGGTGATGCACCTCGACGACATCGAGAGCGAGGCCGCGCCTCGAGTCGAGCAATACCTCAGCAAGATCAAGGTCATCCGCAGGATAGCGCACAAGATCATCGAGTTCCTTGCCCAGATTGAGGACTTTCAGAAGAAGCTCTGGCTCAAGAAGAAGTTCGTCGTCGAGACCAACTACTGCGTGACGCTCGACCGCGTGCCCGAGGAGCTATACCCAGAGATCGCTGCCAATGATACCCAGCGAGAGGAGTGGGTCCGGCTGTTCGCCATTGATGAAATGAAGAGCGATCCCGCCGGTTCCGCTGCCTATTCAGAGCCCTTGTCGGTCGAATTCCTGAAGGCCAATCCCTTCTTGGTCATTGATACGAAGCACTTCAGCCGGGAGTTCAAGGATAGGTTGCTCGCCAGCTTCGACGATGTTGACACGAAGTGCGACGGGCTGCTGGTGTATAGTGAGAATTTACAGGCCCTGAACCTGCTGTTGGAGAAGCACCGTCGACGGGTCCAATGTATCCACATTGACCCTCCTTACAATACCCAGACCAGCGGCTTCCTTTACAAGAATGAATATCAGCATTCTAGTTGGCTTGCCATGATGGAGAGTCGAGCAAAAACAAGCCTTCCATTGCTCGCCGCGGACGGATCGTGTTTGTGCCATATCGACGAGAATGAACATGAACTTCTCCATATGCTTTACTGCGCCCTCGGCATCCCTGATGGTGGGACGATAGTGTGGGACAAGAGGAACCCCATGTTGGGGCGAAAAGGTATCGCAACCCAGCACGAATATGTGATTTGGCGCACATGGCGGGAAGGGCCGATTTATCTCAAGCCTACGAACGTCCGAATGATCATCGGCAAGGCCCAATCAATTGTAAGCCATTATGGCGGGGTAACATCCCAGGCCCGCGACGACTTCAAGAACTGGATCACTAGTTGCGGTGAGCTTACGGGAGGGGAGAAGGCATACCGGTTCCTGGATGACGACGGCCGTGTGTTCCGTGGGGTTGCCATGGGGGCCCCTGAACCTCGGACCCACCCGAAGTTTCATATCCCACTAGTTCATCCCGTCACCAAGAAGGAATGTCCCGTTCCACCCAACGGATGGTCTCGAACACCCGAGACTCTCCAGAAGCTAATGGATAACGGCGAGATTCTTTTCGGTGATGACGAGACCGTTCAGCCGCAGAAGAAAGTACTTCTTACTGAAGACTCCAAGCGTCAACTATCGTCCGTGATCAGCGATGCCTCCAGAGGCAAAGCTGACGTCGACAAGCTTGGCCTCGAGTTCCCTTATTGCCATCCAGTTTCCCTCTATGAGGAGCTCTTAGGAGCAGAATGCCAGACTTCGGGCGATGTCGTTCTCGACTTCTTCGCGGGCTCCGGGACAACAGGTCATGCGGCCATCAATCTCAACCGTGAAGATGGAGGCAATCGGGCATACATTCTGGTTGAGATGGCCGATTACTTTGACACGGTGATGACGCCGCGCATCAAGAAGGTCGTGTATTCGAAGGACTGGCGTGATGGCAAGCCGGTGTCCCGCGAGGGGATCAGCCATACGTTCAAGTATCTTCGCCTGGAGTCATACGAGGACGCGCTTAACAACCTGGAGCTTAAGCGGACCAAGGAGCAGGAAGACCTGCTCGCGGAGTCCGATTCGTTTCGGGAGAGCTACATGCTGTCCTACATCCTCGACGTGGAAAGCAGGGGGAGCGCCTCGCTCCTGAACGTCGAACAGTTCGAGGACCCTTTCAACTACAAGCTGAAGATCGCAACCGGAAGCGTGGGCGAGACGAAGCCCGTCACGGTCGATCTCGTCGAGACGTTCAACTACCTGATCGGTCTGAAGGTGCGACACATCGATCACATCCGGGGCTTCCGAGTAGTCCAGGGCACGAATCCTGACGGCGAGAAGGTGCTCGTGATATGGCGCAACACGAGAGAGACGAGCAATGAGAACCTCGACAAGTTCTTTGACAAGCAGGAATACAATCCGAAGGACACGGAGTTCGACCTGATCTACGTCAACGGCGACAACAACCTCGAGAACCTGAGGCGCGATGACGAGACCTGGAAGGTGCGACTCATCGAGGAGGAGTTCCACCGGCTGATGTTTGACGTGCAGGACGTGTGAGCCGTCTGGCGCCCACTGACATGACCACACCTGAACCAACTACGCCTCTAACGCTCTCGCCAACGCCTGGGACCGCACGGCGACGCGGCCGCCGGCCCGCTCGTCCGAGAGTCAGGTTCGAGGACAAGCTCGTCCTTTTCCAGTGGATGCTGAGCCTGTTCGAGGTCGATTCCTTCCAGAAGCTCGCAGACCTTCTTAAACAAGCATCCCTGGGCTTCAATGAGGACAACGTCTCCTACTACTGCCAGGCCCTTCAAGCCCGGATATTTGAGCGCGAGCACTTATCGGCGGACCTGCTTCTCCGATATGACCAGAACATCGTCCGCCACTGGAAGCAGATAACTGAGAAGCGCAACCGGAAGGGGCACATCCTCTATCCCAAATACTTCCAATACTTGGCCTTGCTTTTCACGGAGATATATCTCGACCGGTTCTTTTCAGACCCCTCGTCATTGCTCGCAGATTTGAACGCGCAGGCCGAGGTGCTTAACGCTGATCGGGCCAGAGGCGACAGGGTGAAGCCCTACAATCCCGAGGACCTGAATAAGGTAGCATTGTGGTGTGCGACGGGCTCCGGCAAGACGCTTTTGATGCATATTAACATCCTCCAATACAGGCACTATCTGAGACTGCACGGTCAGGAGAAAAGCCTCAACATGACGATACTCCTGACACCCAATGAGGGCCTTTCACGACAGCATCTTGCGGAATTCGGGCTCTCGGGAATCAAAGCCGAGCTCTTCGCCAAAGAAGGCGGTCGCCTCTTCGGCGGAAGGGACGTGGAGATCATCGACATCCACAAACTGAAAGAGGAAACTGGCCCGAAGACGGTGGCGGTCGAGAGCTTCGAGGGCAACAACTTGGTGCTTGTTGACGAGGGCCACAGCGGGGCCAGCAGCACCGACCTCGGCCATTGGATGACCATGAGAAGAAGCCTCTGCGCGCACGGCTTCTCGTTTGAGTATTCAGCCACGTTCGGCCAGGCGGTCGGCAAGCATCGTCAGGAGAACTTAGAGCAGCTATATGCGAAGTGCATCATCTTGGATTACTCCTACAAGTTTTTCTACCGCGATGGCTACGGCAAGGAATACCGCATCCTCAACCTCGCGGACGACTCCGACGAGGCGATAAGGCTGAGGTATCTGACGGCAAGCCTGCTGGCCTTTTATCAGCAGCAGAAGCTCTATGCGGACAGGAAGCATGAGCTGCGCCCATTCCTACTTGAACGCCCGTTGTGGGTCTTTGTGGGGCACAGCGTCAACGCCGTCAGCAAAGAAAGTGGCCGGGATGTCTCTGATGTCCTGGATATCCTGCTATTCCTCTCATACTTCGTCAGGCACCGAGAGCAGGTTGAGGAGTACCTCGGACAGCTCCTTCAGGGCCGCTCAGGCATTCTTGACAGGCATGGCACGGATACCTTCTCAAACGTGTTCACTTACCTATACTCGCTCAACACGTCACCGCAGGACCTCTACAATGACGTCCTAAAGGTTCTCTTCAATGCGAGCTCCGCCGGCTCGATACATATCGAGAACCTGAAGGGCACCGGCGGCGAGATCGCAGTCCGGGTGGGAGACAACGAGCCATTCGGCTTAATCTACGTGGGGGACGCGCCTAAGCTCTGCAAGCTCTGTGAGGACCACACGGAGCTCGTAGTCCAGTCACAGGAGTTCTCGGGTTCTCTATTCCACTCGCTCAATGAGGGAGATTCCACGATCAAGGTGCTCATCGGCTCCAGAAAGTTCACTGAGGGCTGGAACAGCTGGCGAGTCAGCACCATGGGCCTCATGAATGTCGGCAGGAAGAAGGGCGTTGAGATCATACAGCTCTTCGGTCGCGGAGTTCGACTCAAGGGCCACAACCTCACGCTGAAGCGGAGCAGTCAGGTGCCCGGCTTGAAAGCGCCTCGCCATACTGAGCTCCTCGAGACACTAAACATCTTTGGCATTCGAGCGAACTACATGAAACAGTTCAAGGAGTATCTCGAGGAAGAGGGGCTACCGACTGAGGATCAGAGAGACGAGATAATCCTCCCGGTGATAAAGAACCTCGGCACGAAGAGGCTGAAGATGATCCGCCTTCCAAAGGAGCTCGACTTCAAGAGAGACGGGCCGAAGCCAACCCTTGGTCTTTCTGATAACGGCGCGAATAGATGCAGAGTTTTTCTTGATTGGTATCCCAAAGTTCAGGCAATGGCCAGTAAACGCATCCGCCAGCCTCTCGAGCTCGCCAAGAAGAATGAGGCATCCTTTTCCCGGAAGCACACAGCGTTTATGAACCTCGAGGAGATCTTCTTTGAGCTTCAGCGCTACAAGAATGAGAAGACCTGGTTCAACCTAAATCTCCGAATGGAAAGCCTCAAAGTTCTGCTCGAGGACCCGTCCTGGTATCAGCTCTACATCCCCGCCGAGGAGCTTGAGTTTACGGACTTCGACAGGATTCGACGGTGGCAGGAGATCGCGACAACATTGCTCAAGAAATACTGCGATCGCTACTACAAGCTTTGCAGACAGGAGTGGGAGAGCAAGCACCTGGAGTACATCGAACTGAGCGAGGACGACCCCAACTTCATAGAGCAATACCGGTTTCTCGTTGAGCAGTCGAGACAGGACATCGTTGAGAAGCTTCTGGAATTGAAGGGTTATATTGAGCAAGGCCATCTGCGCGAACTCGAATTCCAGGGCCTTTCGGTAATCACGTTCAGCAACCACCTCTACGAGCCCTTGGTCTATGTAACGGGTGGCCTGGTTGAGGTCAGACCCGTAGTCCTTCAGAACGAGGGTGAGAGGGATTTCGTCCTCGACCTGCGCAAGTTCTGCAACGCGAAGCGAGAGTTCTTTGAAGGCAAGGAGCTCTATCTCCTGCGTAACATGAGCCGCGGGAGGGGGATAGGTTTCTTTGAGGCGGGCAATTTCCATCCCGATTTCATCATGTGGCTTGTCAATGGCGACAAGCAACACATAGCCTTCATTGACCCCAAAGGACTGCGCAATCTTGAGGGCCCCAATGATCCCAAGATCGCGTTCTACAAGACGGTCAAACGTCTGAAGGAACAGCCCCAGCTCGCCGATCCGCACGTAATACTCAGCTCCTTCATCATAGCAAGCACGCCATACAACATCATCAAATGGTGGGGCCTGACCAAATCCGAGCTCGAGGAGCGCAATGTCCTGTTCCAGAGGGATAATAGGGACACCTATATCTCGAATCTCCTGGGTAAACTTACTTCGCCCCAACCGGCGTTCGCCAGGATGGAGATCAGCCCGCTAAAACCGATGTAGCCGAGGATGACCTCCAATAGGACACCTGGTAGCCGCCAGCTATCGGGACACAATCCACGTCGCAGGCCGGGCTTTACGGCATCAGCCACAACGGAGAGACTCTCCCATTGGTTATGATAGGCGACGCGTCTTTGTCTGGCGAGAACCGAGACAGACCAAATCAAACCACATCAACTCGACTACCCAAACCTCCTGACTATCCCGCCCTACCCAATCCCCT